>CAJIYY010000081.1 GCA_905181755.1 Candidatus Dadabacteria bacterium UBA1144 | reverse complement strand
CAATTTCTATTAATACAATTATTATGGATGATAACCTAGATGAGATAGTTGATATGGCAAAAAGAGCTAAAGAGTGGGGTGCGAATATTTCTTTTAGTTCATACTCTGTTATGAAAGCAAACAACGAGGATCACTTCATTAGTGACGAAACTAAAAAAGTCTCAGAAGTTATAAAGGAATTAGTTTCACTAAAAAAGCATTGGAAGGATACTATTGTTTCGAGCGAATATTACTTGGAGCAAGTACCATTATTCTTTGAAAATGGATATGGCCCTCCATGTAATGCTGGATTTTCATTTTTAACAGCAACTCCTGATGGTCACATTAAAAGGTGCTCAGAAATGCCAGCTGTCTGCCATTACACGGATTATACTCCAGATTATTTTACTAAGACTAAATGTACTACTTGTTGGTTCGGATGCAGAGGTGAAACTCAGGCGCCGGTGATTGCCAAAGGTAGAGAATTGATTGGTATTTAACAAGGCTCCCATGTCGTCTTGCCTTCTTTGTCTAATAGTTTGACTCCTAACTCTTCTGCTTCATATCTAAGCTCATCAGCTTTGATCCAGTTCTTATCTTTTCTGGCTCTATCTCTTTCAAATATTATTTGTTTGATTCTTACTTCATCAACTATGGTGTCTTTTTTTGATTGAATATTCTCATCTCTCCACCCGCTAATTCCCATTGTTTCTTCAAATTCACTTACTTCTGAGTCAGTTTCAGGTGAAAGACTTCCATCATTAATAAACTTAAAATAGTAACCAAATGCTTTAGCAGTATTAAAATCATCAAGCATTGCGGAAACCCAGAGTTCTTTAAACTTAGTTGATAAAGACTCATTGGTAGGAACTCTTTTCTTAGTATTCAGGAGTGTTTTTTCTATCTCTTCTAGCTTTTTACTAGAGAAGTCAACAGGAGTTCTGTAGTGATGTGTTAAGAATAAAGTTCTAATGATATTCTTATTCCATAATTTTAATCCTTCTCTGATGTTAATTATATTGCCAATTGATTTGGACATTTTTTCTTTGTTGATATTTATTAGACCATTATGCATCCAGTAATTAGCGAATTTCTTGTCTGACACACACTCTGATTGTGCAATCTCATTTTCATGATGCGGAAATATTAAATCTCTACCTCCTCCATGAATGTCAAAATTTTCGCCTAGATATTTCCTGCTCATTGCTGAACATTCAATATGCCAACCCGGTCTTCCTTTCCCCCATGGACTACTCCAGTAGGGCTCATTCTCTTTAGCAGTTTTCCAAAGAGCAAAGTCTAAACCAAAATTTTTATTTGGATTTATCTCTAGTCGAGTATTTACAAGGATTGAGTCAATGCTTTGTTTAGAAAGTTTTCCATACCCATTGAATTTTTGTACATTAAAATAAACGTCACCATTCTTTTCATACGCAAAACCTTTTTTTATAATATCTTCTATAAGGCTTATTATCTCAGGAATATTCTCAGAAACAGAAGGTTGAAAGTCGGGCTGAAGGCAACCCAGGCTCTCCATGTCCTCAATGTATTCTGTTTTATATTTTTCTGCAATGTCTTCTGGCCTTACACCTTCTTCTATTCCTCTATTGATAATCTTGTCATCAATATCTGTAAAATTTCTAACATAGTTTGTTTTGAAACCTATAAATTTCAGAAATCTTACAATTGTGTCGAAAACTATCGCTGATCTAGCATGACCCATATGGGAGCTGCTGTATACAGTAGGCCCACATACATATATAGAAACTTCATTAGCTGAAGTTTCTTTGAAAAGTTCTTTTTGGCTTGTAAGGGAATTGTAAATATATAAATCTTTATTCATTAAGTTAATTCTTCCCCACCATCAACCATAATTACATTTCCAGTAATCCAATCAGCTCCAGGATGAGAGAGGGCTACTATGCTTCCAGATATATCACTAGTTAAAGTAAGCCTATTGCTGGGATTGTTCCTAGTAGCTTCATCGATAATATCATTGTTACCAGGGATTTTATCAAGAGCTGGGGTAAGAGTTACACCAGCGCATAAAGAGTTAGCAGTTATTCTTTGGGGAGCAAGCTCAACGGAAATCTGTCTGATGTGTGATTCCAATGCAGATTTTGCAGCTGATACAGGCCCATATGTAGGCCATATTTTTCTGCTACCAGCGCTAGTCATAGCGTATATTCTTCCATTTGGACTAAATAATGACCGTTGGACAATTCCTTGGGTCCAATAAACTATTGAGTTGGCCATTACGTCTATAGTCATTTCCATTTGCTTTTGAGTAACATTAGAACCTGATTCCTCCGTAAGATAGGGCTTCAATGACCCGAATGCTAGAGAATGGAGTAGGATTTTAATCTTTTTATTATTGTCTCCAATGAAGGTGGATGCTTCGTTTAGCACATGATTTCTTTTTTCTTCATCAGCAGCGTTGATATTAAAAAATTTAGCTTCTGATCCGTTAGATTGAATATAGGAAACAATTTCTTCTACATTTCCCATGGTCCCTTTTCTGTCTAAGTGAACTCCGATAATATTTACACCATATTCTGAAAGTTTTTTTGAAACTTCTGCACCAAAACCACTTGATGCGCCTAGAATTAGGGCCCAATGTCCTTCTAACCAATTATCAATTTTCATATCCACTCCTATTAAAATTATTTTCTTTATAGAGAGTTTACGTACTACATTTTTATATTCAAGGTATCATTAGCATATTATATGAAAAATAAATCTATAGAAATTATAACTACCGGCGAGGAGCTGCTTTCTGGGGTAACACAAGACTCTAATTTTTATTGGTTGGCCGGAGAAGTTTTTAGACATGGCTTTAAAGTAAATTATCAACAATGTGTAGGAGACTCTATTCATGATATAGTGGCTGCATTGAAAATTGCCAGCAATAGGTCAGGCTTCATATTGGTAACGGGTGGACTAGGGCCTACTCATGATGATTTAACAAGGGAAGCTGCCTCTATGTTCTTTGATAGAAAATTAATCCTAAACCCTAAAGAAGAGGATAAAATAAGGCAAATATTTAAAGATAGGAAAAGAAAATATAGTAAATTAAACAAAAAACAGGCTTATTTCCCTCAGAAAGCATCTATAATCGGAAATTCTGAAGGAACTGCCCCCGGATTCTCTTTTCTAGAAGATAAGTCTAAATATTATTTTTTTCCTGGTGTACCTAGAGAGTTCAAAGCAATGTCAAAGAATAGCTTCTTTAAGGATCTAAAAAAGGAACAAAGTAAGATTAAAAGCTTTACTTCATCCAAGATTCTCAGAGTTTTTGGCCTGTCAGAGTCTGAGGTTGCTGAAAAGATTCAGAAGATAGACTCGGCTAGTACTTACATTGGCTTTAGGCCTTATAATTTTGAGATACACTTAAGAATTATATCTCGTTCAAGTACTTTATCTCTGGCAAAAAAAGAAAATAGAGTTATTGAAGAAAGAATAAGAAAAATTCTAGCTGAATATATATACTCAATTGATGAAACTAATATGCCGACTACGGTAGTCAACATGTTGTTGGAGAAGAAGCTTTTTGTTTCTACTGCAGAATCTTGCACCGGTGGCCTACTTGCTAATATGATTACTAATGCTCCAGGCTCTTCCAGATGTTTTAATTATGGATTTGTAACTTATGGAAATAATGCTAAAGAGAATATTCTGGATATTAAAAAAGATACCTTAATTAAATATGGAGCAGTTAGTAGACAATGTGTCAAAGAGATGACATTAAATTCTAAGAGTATTTCAGGTTCCGATATAGCAATAGCAGTCTCAGGGATTGCGGGACCAAAGGGCGGTACAAAGGATAAGCCAGCAGGAACAGTTTTTATAGGAACTTCCTACAAAGATAAGACTACTGTAAAGAAGTATTACTTTCCAGGCACTAGAGAGATGTTTAAATTAAGAGTCTGCCTTTCCTGTTTAAGTATTATTAGGAAGATTATTTTATTTGAATCAAAGTAATAGGAAGAATAGTTTAAGTTAAGTATAATATAAATAAATTAGCTTTCTCTAGCTATTTTGAGGAGAAAATATTTGTCTGAAAATAAACAAAAGATTACACCAAAAGATTTTCAAGAAAATAAGCAAAAGGCTTTAGACGCTACAATTTCTACTATTGAAAAGCAATTTGGAAAAGGCTCAATTATGAGGCTTGATGATGAGGCAAGTGTTAAGAATGTAGAATCTGTTTCTAGTGGTTCAATTGCTTTGGACCATGCTTTAGGGGTAGGCGGATTTCCTCGTGGAAGAGTTATTGAAATATATGGGCCAGAGGCTTCAGGAAAAACAACATTAGCACTGCATGCAATAGCTGAAACTCAAAGAAATGGAGGTATTACTGCTTTCGTAGATGCCGAACATGCTTTTGATCCAAGTTACTCAAAAGGCTTAGGCATAGTCAATGAGGACCTATTAATTTCTCAGCCCGACTATGGAGAGCAGGCTATGGAGATAGTCGACCAATTAATAAGAAGTTCTGCAGTTGACATGATTGTAATTGATTCGGTTGCGGCATTGACACCAAAGGCTGAATTAGATGGAGAAATGGGAGATACACATGTTGGACTTCAAGCTAGATTGATGTCCCAAGCTTTAAGGAAAATTACTGCAACAGTTTCTAAGTCAAAAACAACCGTAATTTTTATAAATCAAATAAGACATAAAATTGGAGTTCCTTCTTATATGAGCCCAGAAACAACTTCAGGTGGAAATGCTCTTAAATTTTATTGTTCAGTCAGGTTAGATATTAGAAGGATTGCTTCACTAAAAACATCTGAAAGTGTTATTGGCAATAGAGTTAGAGTTAAAGTTGTAAAGAATAAAGTTGCCCCTCCTTTTAGAGAAGCGGAAATGGACATAATCTTTGGAAGAGGTATCTCGAAATTTGGTGAGCTCATTGATTTAGGTGTCGAATTTGGGTTAGTCGATAAGGCTGGCTCCTGGTTTTCATATTCTGGAGAAAGAATAGGACAGGGCAAGGACAACGCACAGAAGTTCCTTGAGTCTAATTCAGATTTAGGTCTTAAGCTTGATAAAGAAGTGAGAGAAAAAATAAGCCAGAAATAATTAACTTATGCTGACGTTAAATATTGAAACATCTAGGAATTTAACAAGTGTCTCTTTAGCTTTAGATAGCAACCTTGAATGCATCTTGAATGTTGATTCAGAAAGACCTAATCACTGTGAACTCTTGGCACCATTGATTGACAAGCTCTTTGAAAATACCTCTTTTGTTCTTCGTGATATCGAAGAAGTTAGGGTTAATGTTGGGCCGGGCAATCTTTCTTCTCTAAGGGTAGGAATTTCGACTGCAAATGCTTTAAGTTCTTTTGGTAATATCCCTGCTTACGGTATTTCTTCTTTTTTGTTGTATGCTTTTGGCCTAAACTATAATTTTGACAACCTATTAACTCTTTTTGATTTAAAGAATGGCCTATTTGCATTTGCAAAGTTTAAAAGAATAAAAGAAAAGATTGTCTTAGTTGATCAAAATTTTAAGGCCAGCATGGATGAGCTAAGACTTGTTAATGTTGAGAATACCCTTCTTGTAGGTACGGCAGCAGGAAAAATTGACACGACATGTTTTATAAAGAGCTACGGTTTGACTGTTGATGCTGATTTTGCAATTGATTCAGGATCCCTTTCAAGGGTAGACTTAAATTTTAATCCTGAACATATTCTTCTTTCTAAGCCTTTAATGCCATTTAATAGTTTTTCTTTTGTTAGTTAAAATTATAAATTAATATATAATAATCGGAATGAAAAAATTTTTAGGTGCAGAACTTTTCTTCGAATCTCTTCATGGTCTAGGGATTAAAACAATTTTTGGATTACCCGGAGGCTATGTTCTCAAGATTTATGATGTAATGCCATCATATGCGAGCAAAATTAATCATATTCTAACTCGTCATGAACAAGCTGCAACTCATATGGCTGATGGTTTTTCTAGAGCAAGTGGGTTACCAGGAATAATACTTTGTACTTCAGGTCCAGCAGCAACTAATACTGTTACAGGAATTTCTACTGCATACATGGACTCAGTCCCAGTTCTAATTTTTACTGGTCAGGTTCCCACACCTTTTTTGGGGAGTGATGCTTTTCAGGAGGCAGATCACATAGGAATTACTAGGTCTTGCACTAAGCACAACACTTTAGTTAGAAAAACAAAAGATTTGCCTAGGGCAATAGCCGAAGCTTTACATATTTCTAATACCGGAAGAAAAGGACCAGTCTTGGTTGATATGCCGAAGGATGTCTTGCTGGGAGAGAGTGAATTTAATCTTCCAAAGAAGATTAGTTTGCCAAATTATATTGAAGAGCCAAAAATTTCAAAGAAGGTCTTGAATTCTTTTAAGAGTAAGCTTCTTAGGTCAAAGAAACCGGTACTTGTTTTTGGACGAGGAGCCTGCTATCAGGAAAATCTAAAGAATATCGTTAAAATTTTAAAGAATTTTAATATTCCAGCACTTACTTCATTGCTTTCATTGGGAGTAGTAGATAGTAAAGTTTCATTTGGAATGATTGGAGCAGCTGGTTCTTATGCTTCAAGCAGATTAATTGAGGACTCTGATCATATAATTTCTGTTGGTTGTGACATAAGGAAGATTTTACCTAAAAGCTCTTTGATAAAAAAAGAAATGACCATAGTGGACATAGATAGCACTCAGCTTGATCCTTTGCTGAAGAAAAATCTTAACATTAACTGTAGCTCAATATCATTTATTGAGTATTTATCTAAAGATATAGGAAGTTATAAGACTGAATGGAACAACAAGTATCTAAGTCAATTAAGAATAAAAAACAATGAAGCTGAGGTTCAAGAAGTGTCTAAAGATAGTAAAGCAAGTATCTTTAGAATCCTTTCCAATCTCCTTGGTAAAAGTACAGTTATTTGTTCAGATTTTAGTTATAAAGATGTCAATCTTCAAAGATTTTACAAGTTTAGTGACTATAGAAATAATATTCTCTCTGGTGGCAATGGCACCCCTGGTTATGGTTTCCCAGCTGCAATTGGAGCAAAATTTTCTAGACCCAAGTCAAAAGTTGTTAGTATCTCTACTGGAACCAATTTCCAGTTCAATATGCAAGAAATGATTGTTGCTTTAGAACAAAAATTAGATTTAACAATTATTGTTTTAAATGATAAGTATTCAAATAAATCTATGAAATATAAAGGTCCTGATTATAAATCACTTGCTGAATCATTTGGAGCAAAGGGATATCAGTTTAATTTTGACTCTAAAATAGAGAAAAATCTTAAGAAAACTTTACACGTTAAAGGTCTAGTCCTGATTGAAGTAAGAATCTAGTTACTAAAAATATAGAAATAGTTTAAAATTAGTTTATTATAGATTCCTTTAAAGGAGATGTGCTTTGCGCCATATTATATCAATTTTAGTAGACAATGAACCGGGTGTCCTAGCTCGTGTGTCTGGATTATTTACAGCAAGGGGCTTCAATATTGAAAGTCTATGTGTTGCAGAAACAGAGAAGCCTTCATATTCTAGATTAACTTTGGTTACTTCTGGAGAAGACTGGATTATTGATCAGATTATTAAAAGATTCGAAAACATGATAAATGTTATAAAAGTAGTAGATTTGACCGAATCAGAAAGTATTCAGAGAGAGCTCTTAATTGCCAGAGTTGTTCCTACAAAAACTAGTAGGTCTGAAGTCTTAAGGGTCGCAGATATATTTAGGTCTAATGTAATAGATGTAGGCCCTAAATCTTATGCTTTGGAGCTTACAGGTACAAAAGATAAGCTAGAAGCATTCGTAGAGATTTTAAGACCATTAGGTCTTAAAGAGGTAACTAGAACAGGACTCGTTTCTATAGCAAGAGAAAAAAAGAAGTAATGGAGAATTAATATGAAGGTATTTTATGATAAAGATTGTGATTTAAATTTAATTAAAAATTTACATGTTGGAATTATAGGCTTTGGAAGCCAAGGACATGCGCACGCTCTTAATCTTAGGGACTCTGGAATAAATGTTTCCGTTGGATTAAGAAAGAGTGGTGAAAGCTGGAAAAAAGCCAAAGCGGCTCAACTAGATGTTGTGGAAGTTGATGAACTAGTCAAGAAGTCAGATATTATAATGATTCTAGCTCCTGACACAAGTCAAAAAAAAATATATGAGGATTCAATAAAAGACAATATAGTGCCTGGTAAGTACCTTGCATTTGGACATGGATTTAATATTCATTACAATCAAATTGTTCCTGAAGAAGGTATTAATGTTTTCATGGTTGCACCAAAAGCACCTGGGCATACAGTAAGAGGAACTTATGAGGAAGGTGCTGGAGTGCCAGGACTTATAGCAGTCCATCAAGACCCATCTGCTAATACTAAAGATATTGCTCTTGCATATGCGGCAGGAATAGGCTCATCAAGGGTTGGGATAATAGAGACAACTTTTAAAGACGAAACTGAAACTGATCTTTTTGGTGAACAATCCGTTCTCTGTGGAGGAGTTTCAAGCTTAATTTTAGCGGGCTTTGAAACCCTTACTGAGGCAGGATATCCGCCAGAAATGGCTTACTTTGAGTGCTTACATGAGGTTAAATT
>CAJIYY010000080.1 GCA_905181755.1 Candidatus Dadabacteria bacterium UBA1144 | reverse complement strand
TAAAAACACCTCTTCAATATTCAAAATTATGGAAAGAAATCTAATAACGAGTTTCTTTTAAGGCTACCTATAGAGGAAACGAACGAAACTGTCGATGTTCAAAGGTATAAGAAGAATTTAAAGAGTGTTCTTGACGCGGAATTCTCACCGGAAGGATATTCTGTTAAGCGAATCGACTTTATAGGACCTAAGGTTGGAAAAGAGTTAGTTAGAAATGGAATATACTCTATAATCCTAGGATCATTTGCTATATTAATCTACGTTTTTATTAGATTTAGTTTTAGTTTTGCAATTGCATCAGTTTTTGCTTTATTTCATGATTTCATTCTAACAGCTTTCTTAATAAATCTTCTTAATATTGAGATTACCCTCTCCTCAATAGCGGCGATATTAACTGTTATTGGTTATTCTGTTAATGACACAATAGTAATATTTGATAGAGTTCGCGAAAATATTAAAAATCTTTCCGGTCCTCTATCTGACACTATACAGGTAAGTATAGTTCAGACTTTATCGAGGACAATCTTAACAGTTCTAACTGTCCTAATAGTTTTAATTCCTTTATATTTTCTAGGTGGAGTAGAAATAAAAGACTTGGCACTTATAATGATCTTGGGAGTCGGAATAGGAACTTACTCTTCTATCTTTTATGCCCCATATGTAATGTATCTTCTAAATAAAGGTCGTAAGAATGATTAATGATTTTATACCAAAAATTAAAAAAGAAATTACTCAAATATCCACAGAAAATGATCTTATGAATCTAAAATCTAAGTACCTAGGAAAAAAAGGTGAATTTACAGTTCTTACAAACTCTATAAAAGATTTATCAATAGATGAGAAGAAGACACAAGGTCCAATAATAAACTCAATAAAGAAAGAGATAGAATCTCTAATTGGTGCAAAATTTAAGCTTTTGAAGCAATCATCAATCAACAAAAAGCTTTCAGAGGAAAGAATTGATATTTCATTACCCTCAAAAGGCTCAAGTTACGGCTCTGTTCACCCAATTTCTCAAGTTTTGGACGAGATTGTTAATATCTTTACCCAGTTCGGATTTGAGGTTTTTGAAGGGCCTGAAATTGAATCAGAGTATTATAATTTTGAAGCCTTAAATATCTCAAAGGACCATCCTGCTAGAGATATGCAGGATACTTTTTATTTAGGTCAGGGGAGTCTCTTAAGGACCCATACTTCGCCAATGCAAGTTAGAATGATGGAAGTAAATGAACCACCGATAAAGATAATCTCACCTGGAAAAGTTTATAGATGTGATAGTGACGTTACACATACTCCAATGTTCCATCAGATAGAAGGTCTTCTCGTAGATAGGGTTATTACTTTTGCAAACTTAAAGGGAATTCTTAACGAGTTCATTGCAAGATTCTTTGGTAAGGATATTAAAACTAGATTTAGGCCAAGCTATTTTCCATTCACAGAGCCAAGTGCAGAGCTTGATATTGAATGGAAAGATAAGTCTGGGAATAAAGCATGGATGGAAGTCTTAGGCTGTGGGATGGTTAACCCTAAAGTTTTTGACTCCGTTAGCTATGACTCAGCTGAATTTACGGGATTAGCTTTTGGTATGGGAATTGAACGATTAGCTATGATTAAGTTAGGAATAACTGATATTAGATATTTTTATCAAAATGATTTAAAGTTTCTAAAACAATTTTAATTTTAAAATTATGGAGGACAAATAAATGGGAATCAAACCTGATCACTGGATTAAGAAGATGGCAATTGAGAACAAGATGATTGAACCTTTTGTTGATAAGCAAACTACTGATGGTGCAATTTCTTTCGGTGTTTCATCTTATGGCTATGACATTAGAGTTAGTAACGAATTTAAGGTTTTTACAGATGTCTACAACACTGTAGTTGACCCCAAGAGCTTTGATGAGAAGTCTTTCGTTACAATCATAGGAGATGAATGCATAATCCCTCCCAATTCTTTTGCATTAGCTAGAACTGTGGAGTATTTTAGAATACCAAGAAGTACTGTTACTATATGCGTCGGCAAATCAACTTATGCAAGGTGCGGTATAATTGTCAATGTCACTCCTTTTGAGCCCGAATGGGAAGGACATGTGACTCTAGAGATATCGAATACTACACCACTACCAGCTAGGATTTATGCTAATGAAGGGATTGCTCAGGTCTTATTTTTTGAAGGTGACGAAGAGTGTGAGATTTCTTATGCAGATAAAAAAGGTAAGTATCAAAATCAGACCGGTATTACGTTGCCAAGAATGAAAGATTAGCTCTTTTATTAAGCTAGTCGCATGTTAGAATTCAACTAAATATTATGGCATCCGAAAAAAAAATCACTAATAAAAATTCATATAATGCAAAATCAATACAGGCCTTAGAAGGACTACAGGCTGTTAGAAAAAGACCTGGAATGTATATTGGTGACGTAACCAAGAGAGGATTCCATCACCTAGTCTTCGAGGTTATAGATAACTGTGTAGATGAAGCTCTAGCTGGCCATTGTGACAAAATAGAAATTAATATAAATGAAGATGAAAGCATTTCCCTTGAAGATAACGGAAGAGGGATTCCTGTTGACATGCATGCGCAAAAAAAGAAACCTGCAGTTGAGGTTATTTTAACTACATTGCATGCTGGCGGAAAATTTGATTCTAAAACATATGCTGTCTCAGGAGGTCTTCACGGTGTTGGCGTCACAGTTGTTAACTTCTTGTCAGAGTTTTTGGAAGTAGAGATATCAAGAGATGGGAGTGTTTGGCATCAAAGATATGAGCTTGGGAAGGTTGCTTCCAAGTTAAAGCCAATAAGGAAATCATCTAAAACAGGATCTAAAATTACTTTTAAGCCTGATTCCTCAATCTTTGAACCAGTTATAAATACAAGCGGTAGATATGATTTTGAACCCAAGTTTGATTTTGATTATTTGTGTAACAGGGTAAGGGAATTAGCCTTTTTGAATGGAGGATTAAAGCTGGCCATTAATGATTTAAGAACCTCTAAGTCGGAGACATTCTTTTATAAAGGAGGAATTAGTTCCTTCGTAGAATTTTTAAATAAAGGTAAAAAAATAGTAAACAACCCAGTCTTTATCTCTGGGTCAAAAGAAGGAACAGTTGTAGAAATAGCAATACAGTACAATGAAGGATATTCTGAGAATGTTTATTCGTATGTGAATAATATTAATACTATTGAGGGTGGGACTCATCTAAGCGGCTTTAGGAGTGCTTTAACTAGGTCAATTAACAAATACGCTAAAGATCAAAATTTATTTAAAAATCAGAATATTCAAATTACTGGAGATGATACAAGAGAAGGTTTGGGTGCTGTTCTTAGTATTAAAGTTCCAGAACCTAAATTTGAAGGACAAACAAAAACTAAATTGGGTAATTCAGAAACCTCGGGAATAGTAGAATCGCTAATGAATGATTTTTTAAGTGATTTCTTTGAGAAAAACCCTTCCCAGGCAAAAAAAATAGTTGGCAAATCGATTGATGCGGCTAAGGCTAGAGAGGCTGCAAAAAAGGCTAGGGATTTAACTAGAAGAAAAAGCGCCTTAGATCTTGGTTCGTTACCTGGCAAATTAGCAGATTGTCAAGAGAAGGATCCTGAAAAGTCAGAGCTATTTATTGTTGAAGGAGAGTCTGCCGGAGGTTCAGCTAAACAAGGAAGAGATAGGAAAACGCAAGCTGTTTTACCTCTAAAGGGAAAAGTTATCAATGTTCAGAAAGCCAGGTTAGATAAAGTTTTAAGTAATGATGAAATTGGAACTTTAATTACTGCTATGGGTGTTGGTGCCCCGGATATAAGCAAAGACCCAGAAAGTGTTAATGCTGTAGATATTTCGAAGCTAAGGTATGGAAAAATAATTTTGATGACTGATGCCGACATTGATGGTTCACACATAAGAACTTTACTTCTAACTTTTTTCTATAATCATTACAAAGAGCTAATTAGGAGGAAGAAATTGTTCATAGCTCAACCTCCCCTTTTTAAATTAAGAAAAGGAGGCAAGGATACCTATATCCAAGATGAAGGTGGTTTAGATGACTTTTTATTGGAGAATTCGATAAATGAACTCATATCAGAAGAAAGTTTGAAAAAAAATAATATGACTAAGGTTGATATGTTGAAGAGTATCTCTCATTTTAGAAGATTTAAGGTTTTTTTAGATAATTTACAAAGGTCTGGTATGGATGAAAGAGTTTTGAATATTCTTATTCCTATTGCAGAAAAATTGGAGAGTTCGGATTTGAATAAATTTGAGAAGCCAATACTAAAGGAATTAAAAAGACTAGAAGAAGTACAGCCATTGGTTGAATACTCCTTTAGTAAAGAGAGTAACTCTTCTTTTATTTTTAATGTAAAGAATCAAGGGAGACAAAAAGAGACTGTTATAAGCTCTGCTTTTTTAGAGTCTCAACTTTTTCTAAAATCGGTAACTGAGTTCTCGAATAGCATGAAAAATATGAATTTTCCACTTAAGCTGAGTTCAATATCTGGGGATCTTTATGAATTTGAGAATTTAGAGGGACTTCTAAGTAAATTAAGTGAAATTGGAAAGAAGGGCTATTCTATCCAAAGATATAAGGGCTTGGGTGAAATGAATCCGGAGCAACTTTGGGAAACAACTCTTGACCCTTCCATTCGTGTCTTAAGAGAAGTGACTATTGCAGACGTGGAAGACATTGAACAGGACAATAAAGAAAGAAATCTTTTTGAAGATTTAATGGGTGACCAAGTAGAACCTAGAAAGAAAATCATTGAAGATAATGCGCTTTATGTATCAAACCTAGATATATAACACTTTTATTTCTTAGTTATTTCTTTTATATCATTAATCTCTTTGTTAACATTTTCATTAATTTCGTCTTTTAGACTTGTTATATTTCTATAAAATTTCCCACATTTCTTTGCAATGCTAGGTATTTCTTCAGGTCCAAAGAGAATGATAAATATAAGAAAAATAAAAACAATTTCAGTAAAACCAAGACCAAACACAACTATAGTATAAAGCAATATTAATTTTTTATCGGTTTTTTTATGAATAAGGCTAAGAATGCACCAATCAAGCAAGCAAATATACATATATAAAAGCCATATTGATAGGTGTGAAATTTATCAACTAGAAAGCCAGCTAGAGGAGGTCCTATAATGGCGGAGATAGAAAAACCGGTTCCAAAAACACCAAATATTTGCCCGACATGCTTCTTTCCAAAGAAATCTTTTAATAGGCTTGGAAAGATTGGTATCCATCCTCCATATGAGAAACCAAAGAAGAATCCAAATAGTGAGTAATGGAATAAAGAGTTACCGTTTAGTAGTATTAATACGGAAAGACCTTGACCTAAAAAAACAGTAAAAAGTATTTTGTTTCTGTCAACGAAATCTGCTATATACCCGGTAACTAGTCTTCCGCAGAAGCTACCAGCAGCAATTGAAGCGGGAGCTAAAGAAGAAGCCAATAAGTTAAGATTGTTATTTATAGCGTAATCAAACTGAAGAGTCACAACTATTAAAAAAGACAGCATTCCAAGAAAGAGAAGAATATATAGTATCGCAAATGCAGACGTCTTAGTTGCTTCTTTTGTCTCCCAGTTGTTTACCTCTGCATTGTCAGAAACAGGGAAGGGTCCTCCATATGGCTCTAATCCCATAACACTGGGATCTTGTTTCATCATAAATGCTGGTAATAGGAATATTAATGTTATAAAAGCAAGAGATATCAATGTAGTTTCAAGTGATGAAACACTAAGTATCCAAGCTGATAGAGGGTTCATAATTAGTCCAGCAATTGGAACACCAGCAGTAACAAGACCTACTGCAAAATCCCTTCTTTTATTAAACCATCTCTGAACAACTGCTACAGCAGGAATATAAAATGCGCCATCACCAATACCCGTTAATACTCCATAGTTTAGAAAAAGTCCTAGCTTCGTCTCAGAATATGCAGTTAAAAAAAGACCAAGTACTGTTATGCAGCCACCAAAGAAAATGACTTTTTCAGGCCTATGCTTATCAATTAACTTACCAAAGAGAACCATGGAAAAAGCAAAAACAATACATCTTATGGCAAAAATTGAATTAACAGAAGCTTTAGACATTTCAAATTTTGCTTGTATTGAAGGTAGTAAGACTCCAAAAGAGTACAACAGTAGACCGTCAAGAAAGACTAATGCAATAGCAGCAAAGACTATTATCCAACCGTAAAATAATTTATTTTTTTTCATTAGGAGTACCCTTAGTTTTCTTTAAGAAGAAATCAATATTATTTTTTAAGCTTACGATTTCTTCTATTCCCGAGGCCATGTTCTTTACTACGATAGTTCCATTGTTAAAATTGTCTTTTCCTATAATTATTATATTTTCAGCCAGAGATTTGTCCGCTGATTTTATTTGTTTAGTGAAGCTTCTTCTGAGAAGATCAACTTCTATTGAAAGCCCAACTTCTCTTAGCCTTAAGGCTAATCTTAGTGATTCTTCAATCATTTCTTCTTGCTGATATACTATAAAAAAGTCTATAGAATTACTTGCTTGATTCTTGCTTTTCATTGCTAAGATTAATCTTTCAATCCCCGCTGCAAAACCAATTGACTTAGATTCGTCTGCACCAAACTTTCCCATCAGACTATCGTATCTTCCTCCAGCGAGAAGAGCATCTTGAGCCCCCAAGTTGGAAGATGTTACCTCAAATACGAGATCGTTATAATAGTCTATGCCACGTACAAGCTGATTGTTTATTGAGTACTTAAAATTAAAGCTGTCTAATATTTTAGTCAGGTCATTAAACCTTTTAAGCGATTTTTTATCTAAATAATCAATAGTCTTAGGTATATCTTTAAAATTATAATTGTGGACAGCTTTGTCAAGAAACCTGAGTGGATTTTTATTTAAGATTTTATAATCTTTTTCCTCTATCGAGTCCTTATTTTTTCTACCAAAGTTTGAAACGGCTTTAGATATATTCTTTAAGCTCTCATTATTTCCTATTGAGTTTATTTGAAAAGTATAATTATCTATATTAAGACTAGTCAATATTTCTTTAGCTAAATTTAAGATTTCGACTTCGTATAGAATTTCATCTGACCCTATTAGCTCAGCTCCAATCTGATGAAACATTCTATATCTCCCTTTTTGAGATCTTTCATATCGAAACATAGGACCCAAATAAAAGAGTTTGTTTAGGCTCTTTATTTTGCTTAATGAGTTTTCTATAACACTTCTAATTATCGGCGCAGTTCCTTCAGGACGGAGGCAGTACTTTAGAATTTTTTCTTTAGATACCGTGCTACTATCTCTTTCTAATACAAACTCGTACATCTCTTTAGAGACAATATCCGTATCTTCTCCTATCCCTGTTTTGAATACTGAGTCATGTTCTATTACAGGAGTTATTATTTCCTGAAAGTTATATGTCTTCATAATCTGCCTTAGCTGGTCGGTTGTAGTAGTCCAAGCAAAAGATGTATCTGAATTTCCAGTATCATATGGAAGAATGTCCCTAAAGCCTTTAACTATTTTCATAACTATATAAATCAAATCTTAAATAAGTATTGTTTATTAATCAATTAATCAATAATATATAAATAATGAATATACTTTACGTTGGGAGCCCTGAGCTCTTTTCAGAAGGAGCAAGCTCTTTACATGTTGCTAGAATGTGTGAAGCTTTTGCAGAATTAGGTCATGATGTAGAACTTGTGATACCTATAGATGAAGAAAAACAGACCGATTTTTTTGAATATTACAATATCCAGCATAGATTTAAATTAAATCCCACCAAGGGGATAGCTAAGGGGTCTTCTAGGCATCTATTCCATGGGGTATTCTCTTTTTTCAAAGTCCTAGGTAAGAACTATGATTTTGTAGTTACAAGAAATATTACTTTTGCCTTTTTAATATCTTTTTTTAAATCTAATATAATAGTAGACATTCACCACCCCCCTGTAAATTATTTATCTAGAGTAGCTATAAAAAGGTTTATTCAAAGTTCTAATGTCATTAAAATATCTTGTAACTCTGAAGGCACTAAGAAGAATATTGAAGATAATTTTAGCTCTTCCAAAAAGCTCAAAGTTCTGCATAATGGAGTTAATCTTGGATTGTTTAAGCCTAATAAGAACCCTGCTTTATTTAAAAAGGCTTTTAATATTCCAGAGGGGCCTAAGGTTATCTCTTATGTTGGGAACACTTATAAGGGGAGAGGAATAGAAAAGATTGTAGAGTTGTCAAAAATACACAAAAATTTATTTTTTCTTATTGTAGGTGGAGAAAATGAAGATAATAGGGTGTATCAGGACCATCTCTTGCTTAATCAAGAGAACGTCCTTTTTACAGGACATGTTAGGAATATAGATATTCCTAATTTTTTAGCTATATCAGACGTACTTTTGATTCCGTATAACTCTGATTTTACTATTAAGGGAGGATCAGTTGCTTCTGAGTACTCTTCACCGATAAAGTTATTTGAATACTTATCTGCAGGTAAACCTATAATAGCCTCTAATTTACCTTCTATATCTAGGATATTATCAGATGAAGTTAATTGTATATTAGTTGAGCCGGATTCGTTTGATTTGCTAAATAAATCTTTAATAAGAGTAATTGAAGACAAAGTACTTTCAGAGAAGATTTCTATAAATTCTCTTAATTTGTCTAAAGAGTTCACATGGATGAATAGGGCTAGGAATATCATAGATATGGACATCTAAATGAAGAAAATAGTCTTGATCATCACTCTCACGTTAATCTGTTTTTCAAGTTTTGGTAACACAAGCTCGACTATTCTAAATGAAAAAAAACGCGTATTCATTGAAGATACATTGATAATAAACTCCTTTCTTTGGGGAGGGAGAATTATTTATGTAAGGAATAAAGATTCAAAAATTTTCGATACTAGCTTAAGTAAATGGGCAAAAAATATTTCAAGCCCGGAAATAAATGATGGAGATAGTTTTGCTACTAACTATTTATATCATCCTTATTTTGGAGCTTTATATTATCAAGTTTATAGAGACTTGGGCTACAGTAGGGAGGACGCTTATATAGGAACAATTATTCAAAGCACCCTTTGGGAGTTCAGTATAGAAGGGACAGTGGAAAAGCCTTCAGTAATAGACTTGGTTGTAACACCTGGGTTGGGAATACCTCTAGGTCTATATTTCGAGAAGCTTAACGCTAATCTTTCAAAATCAGACTCAAAATTCAAAAGAACTCTCTCATACTTGGTGAATCCGACAAAGTTGTTTATGTCAGAAGGCAGTTTAGGATTTGTAAATCCTATGACAGGAAGCTTTATGATATACAAACCCTTTAGTTATCGAGAATTAGGAAAAACTAATAACCCCCTTATATTCAATAATCTGAGTTTCGATACATATGTTTTTGATATTAAGCAATATCGTGGTGGAGGGGTTGATATTCTTTATTCACTTAATGGGAACATAGTTAATACGTTGGGCAATCAAATCCTAAGATTTAAATTCCCTTGGGCAGGTGCTTATGATGGTAACAGTAAAAATTATAAGGTTGTAGATAACGGTTTTGAGATAGGAAATCTTCAGCTTGGATTAACTAGTATATTAAGTGCTAAAGAGAGTTTTACTATTGGCTCTGACTTTGGTATTAATTTTCCTTCTTCAGGTATTTGGGGAGATAAGAAGGGTAGGCTTGAAAAGTTGCATTCTAACTCACTTATTTTAAAGGATGTTCTTCATGACTCTACTGTTTTAGCTCCTAAGATGTTTATTTTCAATAGTATCGTTGATTTGGGAGTTAGTTCAGAGATATTCCTTAATGCTAATGATTATAGCAATGAGTCGGAAGAAGTTTTCATAGTGTATGAAGCAAAATTAAATTTGTATAAATCAAAAAGTGAGAAATATAATTTGTCTTTAGATATTAAGCTTATAGATAAGAAAACAGAGAGACACTCAAATCTTGATGGAGCTTATTCCTTAGGCTTTAGATTAATTGACGATTTAGACCTTTCAATTAATTATATTAAGCCCTTCAAAGGTGATTTAAATAGATATATGAATAATGGAGTTCTTTTTAAGCTTAGGGTGCCACTCTTTTAGCTCTTTATTTCAGTCATGAGCCATCCTTCTAATTCGTCAATTGGAATAGCTGCCAATGTGACCAATTGAATAGTTCCTCTACATCCAAGCTCTATTGATATTCTTGATATTGTTTCGTTGTCAGGTGCATCTAATATGTTGATAAAATCATACTCACCTAATACAGCATATTGCTCAATTACTTTGGCTCCCATCTTCTCAATCTCATCGTTAACTTCTTTAATTCTTTCAGGACGCATCTTTACAGTCTTTCTTCCTTCGTCTGTTAAGTTGCTTAGCATTATATACTTTGGCACTTATATCTCCTGGAGAAGTATTTTCTCAATGTCTTTTTTTGGCATTGATCCAACGAGCTGATTCTTTAATTCCCCATTTTTAAAGATTAACATTGTTGGAATACTCTTAATTCCATATTTTGCAGCCATTTCTTGGTTCTCGTCAATATTTATTTTTACAATAAAGAGTTTCCCCTTGTTTTCTAATGAAATCTCTTCAAGAGTAGGGCCAAGTAATTTACAAGGACCACACCATGGTGCCCAAAAATCTACCAGCACAGGAAGATCAGATTTTAAAACTACATTATCAAAATTTTCATCATTAGTTTCTATTACACTATTCATCAAATTCACCTCAGTAATTATTTTAACTTTTATATATTATAATTTAAAATAAATTATTAATGTCGCTTACAATAAGTTAAAATTATCACATTATAGAATAAAAGGAAATCTATTTATGATTAAAAAAAAAACTAGAAAAGAATCAGACTCTATGGGGACAATGAATGTTCCAGCCGATGCCCTTTATGGTGCTCAAACTGCCAGGGCTGTTAAAAATTTTCCAATTAGCAAACTAAGATTTAATAGAGCTTTTATTGAGGCATTGGGAGTGGTCAAATTCTCAGCAGCAAAGGCCAATCTAAGCTTAAATCTAATCTCTTCTGATATTGCTAATTCTATAATGAAGGCTTCAAATGAAGTAATCTTTGGTAAGCATGATTCTGAATTTGTTGTCGATATATTTCAAACAGGTTCCGGAACATCTACAAATATGAATGTAAACGAAGTGATTGCGTCACTTTCCAATAGATATAGTAAGGGGAAGGTTAAAATCCACCCTAATGATCACGTAAATCTCTGCCAATCTAGTAATGATGTGATTCCAACTGCAATACATATTTCTGTTTACAACTTAATTCTAAAATCTTTGATTCCAAATTTAAAGAAATTGGATAAGGAGTTGTCCGCAAAATCTAAAGAATTTGATAAGGTTTTTAAGATAGGACGTACACATCTTCAAGATGCAACTCCTATTACTTTAGGACAAGAGTTTGGTGGCTATTCAAGTATGATTTCTAAGTCTATAGGTTTTATTTTAGAATCATCAAAGCATCTATCAGAGTTAGCTCAGGGTGGGACGGCAGTAGGAACAGGTATTAATTCACATCCAAGATTTGCTAAGAAGGTAGCACTAGAAATTTCTAAAAAAGTTGGTGTTAAATTTGTAGAAGCTAAAAATCACTTTGAGGCCCAAGCATCAAAAGATGCGATTGTATTAACAAGTGGTGCATTAAAAACTTTGGCAACATCTTTGATGAAGATAGGAAATGATATTAGATGGTTAAGTAGTGGTCCAAGGTGCGGGTTCGGAGAAATTTCCTTACCTGCTATTCAGCCTGGCTCATCCATTATGCCCGGGAAAGTTAATCCAGTTTTAGCTGAATCATTAACTCAAGTTTGCGCGCAAGTTATAGGTAATGATTTGACTATTTCTATAGCTGGGCAGTCTGGAAATTTTGAATTAAATGTTATGATGCCTGTAATGGCTCACAATATCCTTGAGTCAGTGGAAATTCTTTCAAATTCTGCTCTAGTTTTTGCTAATGATTGCATTTCAGGTATAGAAGTTGATAGTGAAAAGTGTGAGGCTACTATTGAAAAGAGTTTGGCTATGTGCACAAGCCTAGCTCCTGTTATAGGATATGATAAGGCTGCTGCGGTGGCAAAGAAAGCCTTTAAGGAAGAAAAGACCGTAAGA
>CAJIYY010000079.1 GCA_905181755.1 Candidatus Dadabacteria bacterium UBA1144 | reverse complement strand
TAGATGTTTTTTTTATATTACGAAGATTAGTATTCAACAAAGTCTCCTTCGATGCCAAAGTCTCGAAGAAAGTTTTAGTTTTTTTTGTAACTGTTAAACAGACCCCATTAACAGCAACTGACTCTCCGATTGAAAAGCTTTCCGGATTTAAAGATCTACACTCAACTCTTATTAAGAACTCTCCGGTCTTCAAGAGGTCAACCTTCTTTATTTCACCAACTTTCTCAACTATTCCTGTAAACAACTTTTTCTCCATTCATATATTTAATTAAATATACAACAACCCCTATAAAAATCATTGAATCCGCTACATTAAATGCTGGCCAATGGATTCCATGATAATGCAAATCTATAAAATCTACTACACCCTCTCTAAAAAACCTATCATAGGAATTTCCTAGTGCCCCGGAAAAGAATAAAAGTGAGACTTTCTTGTTTCTCGGATCTAGGTATAAAAATTTATATATTATATAAATAGAGGCAAAAAATACTAGAAAGTGGATAAAAAATAGAAGCCCTTCTTGTAAGCCAGACAAATAACCTAATAAGAACCCCTTATTGTAAATCAACACTATGTTAAGGAAATTGTTTATGTCATACGATTCATTTAATGGGATTACATTAACAACAAGTGTCTTAGATAGCTGATCTATAAAAAAAAGAGTAACTATTAAGACAAAATTCTTCATCAAAAAATTCTGTTTAGTACATATTCCTTAGGGCCCGATGGAGTCTGAACAATAAACTCATCCCCCTGTTCTCGTCCAAGAACACCTCTCGCAAGTGGTGCCTCTATTGAGATACTGCCGCTCTCTGGGTTAGATTCTTCGGGGCCTAGAAGTTGATATGTCTTCTTCTCTCCAGAATCTAAATCCTCAATCTCAAAAGATAGTCCAAATACTAACTTTGATTTGTTTTTAATACTGTTTGGATCGATAACAACACATGAAGATAATTTGGTCTCTAATTCATTAACCCTTTTATCATTAAAAGACTGCCTATCCTTGGCTGTTTCATATTCGGCATTTTCTGACAAATCTCCTAAGGACCGAGCGAACTCTATCATCTTAATAATTTTTGGTCTTTCTTCATTCTTAAGACGCTTTAGTTCTTGTTGTAATAATTCAAAACCTTTGGGTGATATTGGCATTTTTTCCATAATATTCAATCAATCCTATTTAAAGTACTCTTGAAGAGGCCTCACGTTTATTATACCTTCTTTTAAATACTCTATTGCACTAATTGCAGCCAAAGCTCCTGCTATAGTAGTGAAATAAGGAACTTGTTTTGTTAAAGCAGTTCTTCTGATACTGAAAGATTCTAAAATTTCCTTCTTAGTTGAAGTAGTATTAACAAGGATATCAATCTCACGATTCTTTAATAAGTCAACAATATTACCATTTCCATCCTTTACCTTATTCACAAGCTTAGAAGCTATACCATTAGCCTTTAGATGATCATTAGTTCCCTTGGTTGAGACGATACTAAAGCCTAAGCTCAGAAGATTTCTACATAAAGGAACTATCTTATCTTTATCTTCATCCTTCACGCTAACAAAAGCATTCCCAGAAGTCGGCAAGCTATTTGAAGATGCAATTTGTGCCTTTGCAAAAGCTGCAGGTAGCTCTATATCTATACCCATAGCCTCTCCAGTTGATTTCATTTCTGGACCAAGAATTGTATCAACGTCTGGGAATTTAATAAAAGGAAAAACGGACTCTTTGACACAATAATGATTTATTTTAACTTCATCCAAAAATCCTAGTTCACTCAACTTTCTTCCCGACATTACTTTGGCGGCAATCTTTGCTATAGGAACACCTATGGCCTTACTAATAAAGGGTATCGTCCTACTTGCTCTTGGGTTAACTTCGATCATATATAGATCACTTCCTTTAATTGCATATTGCACATTTATTAATCCTTTAACTTTTAACTTAAGAGCAATCTGTTTTGTTTTCTCTTTTATCTCATTCAATAAACTTTTAGATAATGAGTATGGAGGAAGAACCATAGTGCTATCACCAGAATGAACACCTGCCTCTTCTATGTGTTCAAGAATTCCGCAGATTACAACTTCACTTTGATCACAAAGAGCATCTACATCTATCTCTTTCGCATCTTTCAGAAATTCATCCATCAATAAAGGTTTCTTAAATGATATATTCGTCTCTTGATTCAAGTAAGTATCCAAATCCTGCTTTGAATAAACTATCTCCATAGATCTACCGCCAAGTACATATGACGGCCTAACAACCATTGGATAGCTAATTTCTTCGGACAGCCTAAGGGCCTCTTCTTTAGATTTTGCAATTCTTGATTCAGGTTGGAGTATCTTCAATTCATTCATTAAATCTTTAAATCTTTCTCTGTCTTCGGCGATATCAATACTATCAGCCGAGGTCCCCATTATTTTTATACCAGATTTTTCCAATTCCAATGCAAGTTTAAGCGGGGTCTGTCCTCCCAGGTGCACAATCACCCCTTCAGGTTTTTCTTTTTTCAGTACAGCAAGAGTATCCTCAACTGTTAATGGCTCGAAGTATAGCTTGTCAGAAGTATCATAATCAGTACTAACTGTCTCGGGGTTACAATTGATCATTATTGTCTCATACCCTTCTTCTTTTAATGAGAAGGAAGCATGGACACAGCAATAATCAAATTCAATTCCCTGTCCAATCCTATTAGGTCCGCTTCCTAATATAGCAACCTTCTTTTTATCAGAAGGATAAGACTCATCTTCGCTCTGATAAGTCGAATAAAGATAAGGAGTAAAAGCCTCAAATTCTGCAGCACAAGTATCAACCATTTTGAAACACGGAAGGATACTGTGCTTGTCTCTAAAGTTCCTAATTTCAGATTCATCAACTTTCAATAAATTTGAAATAATTATATCTGAATAGCCATATCTCTTTGCTTGGAGTATGACCTCGGGATTTACATTTAGGATAGAGTAGGATTCGATTATTTTTTCATACTCTAGTATCTCCCTAATATTATTTAAAAACCATTTATCAATTTTTGTAATATCATAAATTTCTTGAACCGACATTCCCTCCCTAAAAGCCTCGCCTAGGTACCATAGCTTTTCAGGATTATTCGAAGATATGACTTCAAGAACCTTCTCCTTGCTAGCTTTTAGTTTATCAAAACCAATATTATCTACCTCTAGAGATCGCATCGCCTTCCCTAGGGCTTCCTTAAACGTGCTCCCTATGGACATAACCTCACCAACTGATTTCATTTGAGTACCAAGTTCGGCCTTAGTTTGAGGGAACTTCTCAAAAGTAAACCTAGGTATCTTTACAACTACATAGTCTAAGGTGGGCTCGAACGAAGCAGGAGTGTCCCTTGTAATATCATTAGGAAGCTCATCTAATGTATAGCCAACCGCGAGCTTAGCTGCAATCTTTGCTATAGGGTAACCTGTAGCCTTAGATGCTAAGGCCGAGCTTCTTGAAACTCTTGGATTCATCTCTATTACTACAACATCGCCATTCTCAGGATTTATTCCAAATTGAATATTGGAGCCTCCAGTATCTACCCCAATCTCTCGTATTATATCTATAGAATAGTTTCTTAGTATCTGATATTGCTTATCGGTCAATGTTTGCGCAGGGGCAACTGTAATACTATCCCCAGTATGAACTCCCATTGGATCAAAATTTTCTATTGAGCAGATTATTACAACATTATCCTTAGTGTCTCTTACAACTTCTAATTCAAATTCCTTCCACCCAATTATAGATTCATCAACTTGAACCTCAGAAATTGGACTGGCCTCAAGACCCTCTTTCAATAAAGTCTTAAATTCTTTAGAGCTATATGCAATACTTCCGCCTGTTCCGCCAAGAGTAAAAGATGGTCTTATAATCGCAGGAAAACCGATATCTTTGATCTGACCAAGGCCCAGATTATAATCAGAAATAATAATACTTCTTGGAACCCTAAGGCCTATGGACTCCATCGCCTTCTTAAAACTTTCTCTCTTTTCTGCTTTTTCTATTGCCTCAATACTAGCTCCAATCAATTCAACATCATATTTTTCCAAAATACCTTTGGCATCTAATTCCATTGCTAAATTCAATGCAGTCTGACCTCCGATTGTAGGCAATATTGCATCAGGTTTTTCTATGGAAATTATTTTTTCTAAAGTTTCAACATTTAAGGGCTCTATATATGTCCTATCTGAAAAATCAGGGTCCGTCATTATAGTTGCAGGATTGCTATTAATTAAAATAACCTTGAAGCCTTCTTCTTTAAGAGCCTTACATGCTTGGGTTCCTGAATAATCGAACTCGCAGGCCTGTCCAATTACTATTGGACCAGAACCAATTACTAAAATAGATTGGATATCAACTCTCTTTGGCATAATTTGTAAAAGTTATCTAATTAGTTTTGCTTAACGTAAATATTTCCGCCAGCTTCCCTAAACTCTTCAGATTTTTTCTCCAATTCTTCTTGTATCTCAGCACCTTCTAAGTATTCCTTGTCACCAAACTCTTTTATTATATCTTGAGTAATTCGCATTGAGCAAAATTTTGGCCCACACATTGAACAAAAATGTGCAACTTTTGCATTTTCTGACGGAAGAGTTTCATCATGAAATAACTTCGCTGTAAAAGGGTCTAGAGATAAATTAAATTGATCTTCCCATTTAAATTCAAATCTGGCTCTGCTAATTAAGTTGTCCCTAAGTTGAGCTGTAGGATGTCCCTTAG
>CAJIYY010000078.1 GCA_905181755.1 Candidatus Dadabacteria bacterium UBA1144 | reverse complement strand
GAAATATCTTTTCCCAAAGATAGATTGATCGGGCTGTGGTTTTTTATAAATTGTTCTTTCGATAGAAGTTCTTTTAAATAGACTATTTCTCTTATCTCATTTGGAACTTCAATCCCAATTACATCTTTCCCTGGTATTGGAGCAATTATCCTTATTCTTGTAGCTTTTAATGACATAGCCAAGTCATTTGAAAGAGATGATATCTTGTTTATCTTTGTACCAGCTTCAGGTCTATATTCATACATTGTAATAACAGGTCCAGGTTTTATCTCTGTTATTTGACCACTGATTCCAAAGTTTGAAAGCTTTTCTTCGATTTTCCTTGCTTTGTCTAAAGCCTTTTCTTTGTCATAACTTATAGGCTGGTCTTTGGGCTCATCTAGCAAGCTGAGAGGAGGCAAGATGAAATTCTTAAACTTTTTATTATCTCGATTTGCTAAGTTCCCTGGTTTAATAACTTCTGCATCGGTTTGATCTGACTCAATTTCTATAATAGGATCAGTTTTTGGCTTATCCTCAATATTAATTTTTATCTCGTTATCAATTGTCTTTATAATCTTAGTCTTGTCTTTGTTTCTTCTGAATACACTATTAAATAGTTTCTTTAAATAGATAATCATTTTGCTAAATACTCTAGAAATTAAATTTTTATTTAATTGTTGTATAGAGAAAAACAATATAAATATATAGAAGAAAGTTGTTCCTAAAGTCCCAGTAACTTGCTTAACTAAGAAACTTGTTATTTTACTAGGAATATATCCAATGAATTTGTAATCATTTATTGAGAGTAAGTCTTTGAATATTTTAAATAAACCACCAATAGCGAGTGTTAAAAGTAGTATGAAAAATATTTTCTTCGAAGTCTCTTTGTTCTCACTTTTAGCTAAGAACTTTGCTGAAGTTATAAAAGCAAAGATTGAAATTATGAGGCCAGGAGTTCCTAGATAGAAGTAAAATTCATTAGATATTATGTTGCCAAATATACCAATTAATGAATCGCTATTTGAAACACCTATAACATTAACAAGTATCCCTAAAGTTAGAATTAATGAGGTTAGAATTCCTATAAGAGCAAGGAAGTACTTAAAGAAAACTTGAATTAGATTTTGCAATTTTCTTTTTGATTTAAACATTGATACTCATTTATGAAAATAGCGAAGAGGTAAAAATAAGTCAACCTTTAATTTTGGAATTAACACCTTTAAGGGTTAGAATAAAATATATTTTATGTATAGTTTGATAAAATCTTTATTATTTAAGCTTGAACCAGAACTTGCTCACAATATTGCAGTATCACTAATTAAGAGTGGAGCTCTTAGTCTTTATAAAACAGATGTGAATCAGAAATTAGCTGTAAATGTATGCGGTATAGACTTCCCTTCACCAGTAGGTTTGGCGGCCGGATTTGATAAGAATGCCGAAATATTTAATGAGATATTTAAATTGGGATTTGGTTTTGTAGAGACAGGAACAGTTACCCCTAATCCACAATATGGAAACTCTAAGCCTAGGATGTTTAGATTAGAAGATGATCTTGCTCTTATTAATAAGCTAGGCTTTAATAATGTCGGACTTGATAGCTTTGTTGCTAACATTGCTAAAAATAATATAAATAAAGGATCCCAGAAGATTGGCGCTAACCTAGGCCCCAATAAAGATTCAACCAATAGGATAGATGATTACTTAGATGGAATTCGTAGAGTAAGTAAAATTGTTGACTACATCACTATAAATATCTCATCTCCTAATACTCCTAATCTTCGAGATTTCGAAACCTCAAGCTTAGTTAATCTTCTAAAAGAAATTCAAGCTAATAGAATAAGTGGGGTCCCAATCTTTATTAAAATTTCTCCTGATATAGAAGACACAGATATGTCTTCTATAGTTGAGTCTATAATTAAATATGAAATGAACGGTATAATAGTTAGCAATACTTCAAAACAAAGAACCTTTTCTTTAAAATCAAAAAAAGTTGAGAAGGATGGGGGACTTTCTGGCAAACCCATTTTGGATCTTTCTAACGAGAAGCTTTCATATATCTACAATATAGCAAAGAAGTCAATTCCGATAATTGGAGTAGGCGGAGTGTCATCGGGTGCTGATGCTTACAAGAAGATTAAACTTGGTGCCAGTTTAGTCCAGTTATATACTTCGTTTGTCTACGAAGGACCTTCTTTGGTTGCTAAGATTAATGAAGATTTATTGAGCCTAATGAGACTAGATGGGGTAAATAGGCTCTCTGAAGTTGTTGGGACTGCGAAGTTAAAATTTAAGTAATACTTTCGCCATTATCAACCTTAATACTTTCGCCATTAATAAAATCAGATTCAATTAATAAATGTGCAGTATTCACAATGCTTTTTATTCCACTGTCTAAAATATCAGATTTCTTATAAAGGCTGTTTGAAGAATTTACTGGTTTTAATATTTTGCCTGGAGCAATACAATTTACTTGAACATTTGGGGCTAGTTCAACGGATAGTGCCTTTGTCATTGTTTCAATTCCACCCTTGGAAGTGCAATAATGGCTGTAGTTCTTCCAAGTTTTATTGACTCCTATAGAATCGGAAAGATTAATTATCTTTCCGTATTTTCTTTTCTTCATCTCAATAGATATATATTTGGATAGAAGGAAGGGTGACTTAAGATTTATATTCATCATTTCATCGAAATCTTCCTCTGTTATTTTATGAAGTTTCTTAGGTTTAAAAATTGAGGCATTATTAATTAAAACGTCAACTCTTCCAAATAGACTTATGGCTTTTAAAGTAAAATCTTTAATTTTCTTAGTTTCCATGAAATTGAACTGGATAGGTTTTGCATTTATACCTCTCTTTTTGAGCCTGTTAATCAAGGTGGATACTTCTTTCCCAGATTCATTGTAGTGTAAAATAAATTTATATTTCTGACTGAGCCTACTTAGACCAAGAACTAGCTCTTTTCCAATTCTTTTACCAGATCCCGTAACTAAAATAATTTTCTCTGCTCTTTTCATAATATTTTTTTGTCCACTATTTTTCTGCCTGTATTTTTTTTAATTTTAGCCTTCTGGACTTAACAGTTCTTGAGACTTTAGTAGATTCTAGCTTGTTTGTGACTTGATTAAGAATATAGGCCTTTAAATCTTTAAATTTTGAATCAAAAATTGAATAAATTAGATAAATTGTTCTCTCAACAGCATAATCATTGTCTGTTGGAGAAGCATAGGCCTTGTGGTTAGGATGTGAATGATAAACGCCTACAACATCTAGCTTTTGTTTCTCTGCTTGTTTCGTAGCTGCCATATGATCTTTTGGGCTTATTTCAAATCTAATATCGGGTCTGTCACTGTTAATATTTTCACAAACCATAAAGTCTGTGATTATAAATATGTCATCCATGCCTGAATTTTTTCTTCCTTTCTTATGCTTTCCAATTAGATATCCACAAACTTCGTGAGGATGCCCTTCTTCGCCTTTTATGATAATGCTTCTATTTGTAATACTATGTATTACTACCACCAGACTCCCCCACTTAGGTATCTATATCCTCCATCAGGTATAACGCATACGATATTGGCAATATTTGTCTCTTTAAGAATTTCCAATGCAGCAAGTACTACGGCGCCACCAGAATGACCAACGAACATTCCTTCTAAGTTCATAAGTTGCTCCATAACTAAATAGGATTTCTCGGTGTTGGCATGATAAAG
>CAJIYY010000077.1 GCA_905181755.1 Candidatus Dadabacteria bacterium UBA1144 | reverse complement strand
CAGACAATTTTGCATTATTTAATGGAAACGGACAGACAGTTGATTATTTAGCTGCTGCTGTAATCATTAATAACGGTAACTTGACATGGGGTGCTTATTTGTTCCCATATATCGAGCAAAATAATATGAATATCGGTGGAACAAGTAACAACATCGATATGGCACTACAGTTATACAGTGCGTATGCTGAGTACAAAACATCAGACTATAGATTCATTACTGAGTACACTGGTGCTTATGGTGAGTTAGATCCTGGTTACGGTACTGACATGCTAACTGTTGAAAGGAATAACTATGTTGCAGCTGCAAGATTAGAGCTGTTTAACGCTGCTCCTTTCACAAAAATTGCTTTCGAAGCTGGTACATCCCCAGGAGATGAGAATAATGCTCAGTCTGGAGACAACGGCTATGAAGGTTCTATCATAAGAGGTAATGGTGCTTATCAATTAGATAACCTATTATTCAAACATGTTATCCCTACTCTTTATCAGAGATCAGGTGGTATCATCAATGCTACATATCTAAAAGGTGACGTAGATTACGCTGTTGGTAATGGCGACAATCTTAACCTTGCAGTTATTATGGCATGGGTAGAAAACACAAAACCTGCTGACCAAAGTATTGGTGCTAACGCAGGTGGTTCTGACGGTACAGCTGGCGACATTGGCGGTTACTACGGTACAGAATACGAAGCTACATACAAAATGAATCTTGTTGACGGTGTTGAACTATCATTAATTGGTTCTTACATTGATACAGGCTCAGGCTTGAAAGATGCACTTATTGCTCAAGCTTATGCTAATACAGCAGGTATGAGAGCTGAAACACTATTAGATACAGAAGACGCTATTTGGGGCTTCCAGTCAAGATTGATGATTTTCATCGATGATTTCTTTAAAGCTCCTGCTGCTACTAAGTAGTACATAGCTGACTAATCTCGGGAGTCCTAATGAAAATTAGGACTCCCTTTTTTTTTATAATCTGCTAAATTAATAATAATGATGAATAAAGTATTGTTTTTTTTATTGGCACTAACTGTCTCCTCGTTTGGCGTATCTTTAGACCAGGCTATTCAGCTAGGATTAAAAAATAATAGCAGCATATTAATACAAGAGGTAGATCTTGATTTAAACTTTAGTTTGATTAAAGAATTAAAGGGTAAATATGATCCGTATTTGAATACCCATGTTGTATATGAAGATTCGATAGTTCCCTCGACCTCTGCATTTGGAAAAGAAAACACAATAATAGAGAAAACGACAGAATATTCTTCAAGCTTCGATGGATATCTTCCTACAGGAACAAGCTACAGTGTCTTTGATGTTAACTTAGAGAAGAAAGAGACTAATCTTGGAACTGATGCTATGAGTCCCGAATGGAGGTCTAATCTTTCTTTTAAATTAGCTCAAAACGTTTTTAGAGATTTTGGTACTAGTGTTAATAATGCAAGGATCCTAATTGCTAAGGGAAATTCTGAAATATCAAAGATTGAATTAGAAAAAGTTATGTCCTCTGTTATATTGGATGTTGAGACTAAATATTGGAACTCAGTATATGCTAAGTCAAATCTAAGTTTAGCTTACTCTTCTTTAGAGCTTGCCCAGGAAATTGCAGATCATAATGAGATTGAAGTTGAGCTAGGAACTCTTCCAAGAATCTCTTTGTTACAAGCACAGTCTGAAGTCGCATATAGGCAAGTTGAGATAATACTTGCAGAAAATTTGTACAACGATTCTTTGGATTCATTAAAGAACGTGTTGGGAATATCATTGAAAGAGGACATCTCTGTTGATGACGCAATCTCTATAAAAGAGATGGACATGATAGGCTTGGATGATATTGAAGCTATAGCAATTAATAACCGCCCTGAAGTTAAACAGGAGTCAATTCAACTAAATAATTCTGAAGAGCTAGTTAGGTATTACTCTAATCAGTTGCTACCGGATTTAGACTTAGAAGCGGCTGTGAACTACTCTGGCCTAGGTGGTACAAAGAATCCAGATTATTCATCGTCAATTTTGGGAGCTCCTAGAATAGATTCCGAATATGATAACGGGTTTTCAGATTCAATTAATACTTTAAGTTCATTAGATAATTTATCTTGGTCAATTGGCGCAAAACTTAAAATACCTTTAAATAATAATATTGCTGAGAGCAAGTTCGAAGTTGCTAACGCACAAAAAAGAAAACGTTTAATACTGCTAAATAAGGTTCTAGATGAAATACATCTTCAAGCTAGAAATTCTTATCGAGAAGCTCTTTCCAATTTAGAAAATATTGAAGCAACTAAGCTTAATCTGTCATTGCACGAGGAAATTCTTGCTAATGAAGAAGAAAGATTTAATCTAGGCATATCTAAAACTAAGGACTTGCTAGTAGCACAAAGGGATTTAGTAAAAGCTCAGATTCATCATAACAAATCGTTAATTGATTACAATGTCTCACTTTCATTCCTTGACCATTCTTTAGGAATACTAATAAACAAAAATAAAATTATTATTGATAACTAATGTTTAAAGTGGCGGACACCAACAAAAATCATAGCAATATTGTTTTCGTCGGCTGCTTTTATTACTTCCTCGTCTCTTATTGATCCACCAGGTTGTACTATAGCAGTTACACCAGCTTTTGCAGCCTCATCAACTCCGTCTCTGAAAGGAAAGAAAGCATCAGATGCTAGTGAAGAGTCTTTCGTGCCATAGTGGTCTTCGGACTTTATTTTAGCAAGCTGGACAGAATTCACTCTATTCATTTGCCCCGCTCCAATCCCCACAGTCTTATTCCCTCTTGCCAGTACAATTGCATTAGATTTAACATTTTTGCACACTTTCCAGGCCAAAAGCAAGGTCTTAATTTCTTCATTTGTTGGCTCTCTTTTAGTCGCTACTTTAAAATCAACAAAATCTTCTTCAGATGTTCCATCTGCATCCTGATAAAGAATCCCACCTACAACTTTTTTTATGTCCATAAGGTCTGTTTCTCTAATATTTAAATCTGGGGTCTCTAATACCCTGAGGTTTGGCTTTGACTTAAATATCTCTAAAGCTTCATCAGAATATCCTGGAGCTACAAGAACTTCAATAAAAGTTTTTACGATTTCCTCAGCAACATTCTTTTCAACTTTATTATTAAAGGCAACAATTCCACCAAAAGCACTTACTGGATCACAGTCCCTAGCGTCGGTATATGCCTGTAGTAAATTATCATGCTCAGCAACTCCACATGGATTATTGTGTTTTACTATTACGCATGCATTTTCTTTAAATTCTTTTACAGTCTCAAGACAAGAATCTGCATCATAAATATTATTTAAAGAAAGCTCTTTTCCCTGAATTTGTTTAGAATTTGAAATTGAAGGTTCATTTTGATCTTCCTGGATGAAGAAAGACCCTTCCTGGTGAGGATTCTCACCATACCTAAGATTAAAACTCTTTTTATAATGAAGAGTAAGAGTATCAGGGATTTTATTCTTACTATTATCAGTGTTTAATATTCCTAGGTGGTTTGAAATAGCTGCATCATATTTGGCAACATAAGAGTAAGCTTTTTTGCAAAGATTGTAATTGAATTCTTTATCAACTTCCAATGTGCCATCAGAGATTCTATCTATAACTCTTTTATAGTCGGATGTATCGACTATAACAGAAACATCTTGAAAGTTCTTAGCAGCAGCACGAACAATTGTTGGCCCACCTATATCAATATTTTCTATAACTTCTTGAAAGGAAATATTCTCTGATTTAATTACTTCCTCAAAAGGGTAGAAGTTAACTATTATTAGATCGATTGGATTTATATTCTCAGTTTTTAATGATTCCATATGTTTCTTATTGGACCTAATAGCCAAGAGGCCTCCATGAATTTTAGGATGCAATGTTTTTACTCTGCCATCTAGCATCTCAGGAAATTCAGTTATCTCAGAAACATCCTTGACTGGAACACCTTTTTCTCTTAAAAATCTTGCAGTTCCACCGCTTGAAATTATCTCAATTCCAATATCTGTTAGCTTTTTAGCTAATATATCAATATCTGTTTTATCCCATACACTTATGAGGGCTCTTTTAATGTTGCTCATTGGATTTAGATATTTTATATCTAAATTGTTAAGATTGGAAGTAAAAATTAATTTTTTTATTTTCAGTTTGTTATAATAAAAAAATGCAGGATTTTACTAATGAAAGATGACTTTGCAAACTTAGAGACTGAGAAAGTAGGAAGAAAGATAAAAAAGACCTCAGATTCTGTATCTCTACTGGTTCGAAACTTTATAGATGAACATGATGAGATTAGCTCTATACTGAAAAAAAACAATAAGAACATAACTAAGGCAATTAATAAATTTATTACAACATTCTCTGATGGAGGGTCTATCTACTTTATAGGTGCTGGAACGAGCGGGAGGCTCGGTGTACTTGAAGCAGCTGAATGTCCACCAACTTTTGGAACAAGCCCCGATAGAATTATTGCAATAATGGCTGGAGGCAAGTCTGCAGTCTTTAAGTCGAAAGAGGGCGCAGAGGATTCTTCCATTGATTCACTAAAAGATTTAAAAACTAAAAAGTTTTCAAAGAAGGATTTACTAATAGGTATCTCCGCAAGCGGAACCTCCCAATATGTATTGTCAGCAATTAAGTACGCAAAAAAGATAAAGGCTGAGACTATTTTCATTTCCTGTAATGAGCTTAAAAAAGAAGTTTCAGCCTTAGATATTGAACTCAAGGTAGGAAGTGAATTTGTTGCAGGATCTACAAGACTAAAGTCCGGAACTATAACAAAGAATGTATTAAATATAATTACGACGGTTTCAATGATTAAACTTGAAAAGATATATAAGAATTTGATGATTGACATAGTCCCCTCTACTAAGAAACTAAGAGCAAGATCTATCAGGAACTTGTGCCTTCTGCTCGATATAAACAAGAAGCTATCTGGCTCCCTATTGGAAGATAGTAAGTGGAGCATAAGAGTTGCCGTTATAATTTATAAAATGAATATTCCTTATAAAAAAGCGAAAAGCTTATCTAAGAAAATTTCTATAGTTGAGTTGTTGGATGCTAAGTAAGAAAACATTTAACCTTATTGGTGTTAATTCTGGAACTTCAGCTGATTCTTTGGATATCGCGCTGGTTAAGTTCAACAAGTCTGGACTTTCGCTCGAGTTTGCTGCTACTTATGAATTTCCACCAGTTTTAAGAAAGGAGATTCTAAGCTCAGGTCCAAAATCTTCAATATATGATATAGAAGTACTTAGCCTTAAGCTGGGTGATTTTGTATCACGCAAGATTAATCAGTTTATTGCCAAGAATAAGATCCTATCTTCTTCTATTGATGGTATAGGGTTACATGGACAAACAATACATCACTCCCAAGAGGTAAGTCAGACGATATCTATCCAAATAACAGAAGCCGATATTGTTTCAACAAAAACTGGTTTAACAACAATTTATGACTTTAGAAAAAAAGATATTGTTTTAGGAGGTGCAGGAGCACCCTTAGTTCCAATATTAGATTTTCATTTATTTCCTAAGATAAAAAGACCATTTATATGTCAAAACTTGGGAGGGATTGCAAATTCGACCTTAGTTGAGAAAACCTTCTTAAAATGTATAGGATATGATTCTGGACCAGCTAATTGTTTAATTGATAGAGCTTTTCAGATTAAGCATAAAAGCAAAATCTTTTTTGACAAGGATGGTGCAACAGCTAGAAGAGGAAAAGTTATACCTTCTTTGTTATCTAAGATTCTTAGAAGCCCCTTCTTCTCTTTGATGCCACCCAAATCAACAGGGAATAAAGAATTTGGAATAGAGTATACAAATAACTTGTTTCGTTATTCACTTCAAAAAGGGATCAGATTTAATGACTTAGTTTGTACACTGTCAACCGCAACTATAGAATCTATAGCCAGCTCGTATGAAAGATTTATATTTCCAATTTCAACTCCAACGCAAGTAATAGTTTCTGGCGGAGGGGTAAGGAATAGCTTTATAATGGAAGGTCTCAGAGAAAGATTGCCAGCTCTTGATTTTATTCCATCAGATGAACTAGGGATTCCTTCTAAATATAAAGAGGCAATATTGTTTGCACTTCTGGGGTATCTTAGGTTAACAAATAAAAGCTTTCTTCTTAAGAACCTTACCGGCTCAAAGAAAAAAGTTTTATTAGGGAAGATTTCAAGTCCATAAAATGAAAAAGCTTATTTCAAATTTAATAATACCTAGGATTAATTTAAATTCGGCTCAATCGATAAGAGAAGCCATTCAACTTGTTGAGCTCCATTCTTTTGACTCTTTTATTTTATTTGCTACTGATAAAGTCGTATTTGGTGAAAGTTCAAAATTCAGACTCGAAGACTTATCTGAGTTAAGAGATAAACTAGATTCTATTTCTAGTGATAAGACTATATTCTTTCTAGATGGAGAAAACGGTTTAGGTCGAAGATCTTTCGCTGGAGAAGAGCATGATTTTTCTAATATAGAATCTTTGGATGAAAATCTAATTAAGAATATATTCGATTCTATAAACTCAGAGCTTTATAGTAATCAGATATCTTTTAACCTTGCCCCTGTGGTAGATTTAGGTCAAAAGACCTCAAAAGTCCTTAGTGGTAGGACTTTTTCAGAATCTTATGAAGCGGTAACAAGGATTGCAAAGATTTTCTTAGATTCTTGCACTAACAATAATATAATTAGCTGCTTAAAGCATTTTCCTGGACACGGTGTGGTCAATGGGGACACTCACGATAAATTAATTAAAAGTTCAATTTCAGAGATCAATTTGAGGAAAGACCATTTGCGACCATTTGTTGACCTAGTCCAAGATGTTGAGATGGTTATGATTAATCATATTAACTATAGCTGCTATGACCCTTCACCGATTCCAGCATCCATGTCGGGGAAGATAATGAGAAAACTTTTAGTTCAGGAATTAGATTTTAAGGGGCTCATTATTAGCGACTCCATTAGGATGGGAGCTATAACATCAAACTTCAGCGAATCTAAAATGTCTCAGGAGTTTATATCAAACGGTGGTGACTTACTTCTTGATCCTATAAACCCTGTTAAATCGATTGACGCTATTCAAGATATTTACCCTATGATGAGTGAGGATATTGATAGAAAAATAAGAAAAATTATTAAGATAAAAAATAAGGCTAGGAGCTTAATGCAAGTATGAGCTACTTTCTTTTCTTAGAGTATCTATCCGCTTTTGATTTGATAATAATCTCATTATATTTGCTGCTTAGTATGTCTATTGGGATTTATTTTAAGAAACAAAGTCAAAATAATATTAGTTCATATTTCGTTTCAGAAAGAAATCTACCTTGGTGGCTTTTGGGAACTTCAATGGTTGCTACGACTTTATCAATTGATACGCCAATAGTAATCATTTCGTGGATAAGAGATCCAGGTATTTGGAAGAACTGGTTCTGGTGGTCTTTTTTGTTCACACATTGCCTTGTCATATTTTTCTTTTCTAGATATTGGAGAAGAGCGAATGTTATAACGGATAACCAGTTAATTGAGATTCGTTATTCTGGTACCCCAGCTAGATACTTAAGAATTTTTAAAGCTTTTTATTTTTCCATGTTTTTTAATTTGATAATATCTGCTTGGATAATTAGTGCTTTTCTTAAAATTTTCGATGTTATATTAGGTTTTGATAGTACAGCTTTATTGGTAATAGTTACATTTGTTGCTTTATTCTATTCAACATCTTCTGGTTTAAAAGGAATTGTAATTAATGACTTTATTCAA
>CAJIYY010000076.1 GCA_905181755.1 Candidatus Dadabacteria bacterium UBA1144 | reverse complement strand
CCTTAATTTTGAATAAAAAAGATAAGTACAATATTGCTGTTGTTGGCGCGACTGGAGCCGTAGGTCGTAGGATTATCGATGTTCTCGAGGAGAGAGGTTTTCCTGTGGCTAATCTATCTTTGTTAGCTTCTGCTCGGTCAGTTGGAGAGACTCTGTTGTTTAGAGGGCAGAAAATTGGAGTGAAAGAGCTGCGGAAGGACTCTTTTGAAGAGGTGGATATAGCTCTTTTTTCTGCGGGGAGCACTATTAGTAAACAATACGCGCCGATAGCGGTAGAGTCTAATTGCGTAGTTATTGATAACAGTAGTGAATGGAGGATGGTAAAAGATGTTCCTCTAATTGTTCCGGAGGTGAACTCATCTGCTTTGGGGGAGAAATGGGAGATCATCGCTAATCCTAATTGCTCAACCATCCAGATGGTTGTGGCATTGAAACCGATTCATGATAATTATCGTATCCGCAGAGTTGTTGTTTCGACGTATCAATCAGTTTCTGGCTCAGGGCAGAAAGCTATAGAAGAACTGGAGCAGCAAAGTAGAGATGTTCTCGACGGAAAGTCTACTAGAAGTAATGTTTATCCTCACCAAATAGCTTTCAACTGTTTACCACATATAGATTCATTTCTTGAGAATGGCTATACCAAGGAAGAAATAAAAATGGTTAATGAAACCCATAAAATTCTTGAAGATAACACGATTGAAGTTTCGCCAACTGCTGTTCGTGTGCCGGTATTTTACTCCCACTCGGAAGCTTTAAATATAGAGACGGAACTTCCCATGAGAGCAGATAAAATAAAAGAGCTTTTATCTCGATCACCTGGAATTTCTGTAGTAGATAATTTAAAAAACAATGAATACCCCCAAGCTGTTAATGCTTGCGGGAAAGGAGATGTTTTAATAGGTCGAATTCGAGGAGATCTCGTGAGGAGAAATGCCATCAACCTTTGGATTGTTTCTGATAACCTTTTGAAAGGCGCAGCCTATAATGCTGTGCAAATAGCAGAGTTACTACTTAAACGATTAACTTTTCCCCTGTCAATCCTTGACAAGTAGGGCACTCTAAGCTTTAATAAAACAGTATTAATGTTGATTTTTAGTAATATATAACTTTATAAATCAATACTTTTTTGAGGGGGTGAGTCATGACCGAGCAGTCTGAAGTTAACAAACCTGATCAAGGTGCTGAAGAAGTAAGCACAGATACCAAGGAAATAAAAGAACTGCTATCTATTGCCTCGCATGAAAGAAAAAACCTTCAACTTCTTGTCGAATATTTTGAAAAGAAAATTCCTGAGTTAGACGAAAGAAAGCAGTTCTTTGATAGAATTAGCGACCAACTCCCTTCGTCACTACAAAAAATTGATTTTATTAGTGGTCAGGTTGAAGAGTTAAAAACTTTTGATATACGCGCTCGAGAGTTTCAGCGAGTAGCCAAAGATTTAGAATCTAATCATTCTAACCTCAAGCGAGAGATAGAAGGCCTTCATCTTCTTAGTGATCATATAGACCAAAAAATTAGAAGCCTTCAGCAACAACGTGGGCTTGTAGAGAAGGCTAACGAAGACGCCGGGCGCCTAAATGTTCTAATTTGGGATATGGACTCTAAGATTAAAAAATTGAGCGAAGAAACAAAGTTAATTAAAAGTACCGATAGAAATATCAATCGCCTAGAGAACATGTTGGAAAGTGTAAACCCTCAAGTAGAAGAAATTATAAGTTTTCGAGGAATGATGAAAACTACTATTGGTCGGGTTGAGGAAATGAAAGATATCTGTAGGGAACTGGATAGCCGTTACGCAACAATCATACAGGAAAAAACGGTTGTAGATGGATATACCAGGGATACTGAAGAAATGAAAGTTACTTTAAGTAGACTTCGGGTCGACTACGAAAGCGTCCTTGGTCAAGGGCATATTATTGAAGAGGCCCGCCAGACTCTTACGAAGATGACGCTGGATATTAGCGATTTAAAAATCGAATCAAAGAATATTTCAGTGAAAAATGAAATGATAAGGAGCATCAGTGGCCGACTACGCGACTTAGACTCATTGGCCATTGATGTAGAAACCAAGATCTCTAGAGTTAGAGATAATAGCTCGGTAGTTGATGAAACGGAGCAGAAAATCAATAAACTCAACGCATTTATAGTTAATAACCTTAGCAATAAAATGAAATTGCTTAAGGAAGAGATGAAAACTGTTGATGTTGCTAATGAAAAAATGAGCCGTTTCAATATGATAGCCGAAGAAGCTGAACATAAAGTTCAAGGGCTAGATGCGCAAATCAAGAAAGCAGATGCTATTGAATCTATATTTATAAAAATAGAGGAGCTTACTAATATAAGTCAAGGTCAGATGGATGATCTTATTCGTAAGAAGCAGCTAGTGGATCAGGTAGAAAAAAAGATTAATGACTTGAGCTCTCTGGTAATAAGCTTGGATGTGAAAATCGAAACTCAAGTTCAGAGAAAAGCAGTAGTCGAGAAAATGGAGAAGAAACTAGATGGGCTCGATTTTTTTATTGAAGAGGCAAATATTAAGATCAGCCAGGTTTCAAAAAAGGTCGATTTTTTAGATAAAGTTGACAAAAGGCTCGAAGAGATGAAAGGTTCGGCTACTGCAGTTGAAGAGAAGATACTAGATTTGGTTAAAGAAAAGTCGTCTCTTGATAACCAGGAAAAACGCATGAGTACTTTAACTTCTAAGCTTAGTATCATGGAAGTAGAATTAAGGGATAAATTTTCAGATATTCAGACAGCTAGGGAAGAAATTAAAGAAATTAGTGTTTTGCGTGATGAACTAACGCAAATTGCCAGTAATTTTGAAAATAAAGTTGAATTACTCAATGTAGAAAATAAAAAACTAGGTGAGACAGAAAAAAAAATGCAGGATATGAATGCTTTGCTTAATGATTTGCGGGCTAGGCAAGATGTGCTTGAAGAAAAAGAAGAATTGGTTCTGAATG
>CAJIYY010000075.1 GCA_905181755.1 Candidatus Dadabacteria bacterium UBA1144 | reverse complement strand
TAAAACTAAGAATGTTGAAAAAGGATTTTTTCTATGGCCAATCTATAAGTATAAAAATGAGATTTTAGGAACGGAATATTTTAAAACAGAAAGCTTTCTCTTCTTTCTTTATAAACAAGATACTTACTATGATTTAAGAAAGAATATAATAAAGAAAGAATTTTCTAGTTTGTGGCCATTCTACTCAAAGGACTCAAATCTTGACGGATACGATCTCCGCATTTTTTCACCCTTAGAAAGTTTTTTTTCTAGCAATATTAAAATTAGAAAAATTTGGTCTCCTTTATGGTCGGCTATAAGGATAAGGAGTGATAAGTCTTCCTCTGAGACTTCAATATTATTTAATCTAGTCAGCTATAAAAATGATAAAGTTAACAATAAAAAGAGATTCAGAGTTAATTTTCTTTTACCTATTATTTCAAATGAATCTACTCCAGAGTCCAATAACTTTAATATCTTAGGTGGTTTGATCGGGCTTGAAACTGGTGAGAAAACAAAAATTAGAATATTATATATACCGATAGGTTTATGAATAGATTTACAAGTATAACTGTTGGCATAGGTGAGTTCTTATATTTATTATGGAGAACTCTTAAGTCAATTAAACATTTTCCTTCTTCATCAGAAAAGTTTCTTTTTCAAGTTTTTGATATGGGGAACAGAACTCTTCCTGTAGCTGCCCTTATAGCTCTTTCTATAGGCTCAGTCCTAGCACTCCAAACTGGTATTCAGCTTTCGGGGTATGGAATTGAAGATAAGATTGGTGGAATCGTAGGTATTTCGTTATGTACTGAATTAGCACCAGTTATGGCTGCGATCTTGATGGCAGGTAGAGTTGGATCCTCTATAACTGCAGAAATTTCTTCAATGAAAGTCTATGAGGAAATTTCAGCTTTGGAAACTATGAATATCGACCCGGTAAGATTTTTAGTACTCCCTAGATTTCTGGCTTGTCTTGTTACCTTACCTTTCCTGGTTATCTATATGGATCTAATTGGTTGGCTTGGAGGTTCTCTTGTCTCATCTATGAATCAGACGATATCAGTATCATTTTCTTCATTCTATAATGACCTTAGCCAAGTTGTAAAAATATCAGATATATCAGTTGGAATTATTAAATCAGTATTTTTTGCAATAGTTATATCTATTTCTTCATGTTCGATTGGATTGCTAGCTTCTGGTGGCCCTAGAGAGATTGGAAATTCTGTTACCAAGTCTGTTGTAGCTTCATTCATTGCCATATTAGTTTTGGATTATTTTTTAACTAGGTTGTTAATTCTTGTAGGTTTGTTATGAAGAAGTTTAGATTATTAAAAGTTGATGAAGTAACAAAAGGGTTCAATGGCAAGACAGTTTTAGAGCGAATATCATGTGAATTTTTTAACAATGAAGTTCATGTTATTTTGGGAAAATCCGGAACTGGAAAATCAGTTTTATTGAAAATGATTATAGGCCTTATTAAGCCAGACCTTGGAAAAATATCTATTGATGATCAGGATTTATTTGAAAATGCTAAGGAAAATGATTTGATACTATCTTATATATTTCAATCATCTGCATTGCTAAATTCTCTAACAGTTATCGACAATGTAACCATTTTTCTTGATGAACACAATGTTGGATCCAAACAGGAAAGAGTGACTAAAGCCTATGGTATCCTCTCTGACTTAGGTATACAAGATGCCGCGAACAAGATGCCTTCGGAGTTAAGTGGTGGGATGAGAAAAAGGGTGGCGATAGCAAGGTCGTTAATTATCTCTCCTGATATACTTTTATACGATGAACCTACGGCTGAACTAGACCCTATAAATACAAAAATAATCTCTCAGATAATAGATAAATTGAGAGATACTAATACTATTACTCAGGTGGTCGTAACTCATGATATCGCATTTGCCTATTCAATCGCAGATAAAATCTCAATCTTGGAGGATGGTAAAATAATCTTAACTGGAGATAAGGACGCTATTAAAAATTCAAAGAATGCGCTTTTGGAGCCAATTTAGGTAATATATTAAATATGAACAAGAAAATGCAACTAGGTACTTTCTTTGTCTTGGGAATTGTTACACTTCTGGTTCTATTTGAAGTTGTGTCAGGAGTTGATTTCCTAAAAAAAGAAAACACCTATATTAGTTATTTTTCATCAGTTGGGGAGCTCAGAGTTGGGAATGAAGTCAAACTCTCTGGAGTAGAAGTAGGCAAGGTGAAAAAAATAACACTATCTGGTCAGAATGTTGCAGTTAAGATATCTGTCGAGAAGAATGTAGTTCTTAAAGATGATTCTATTGCATCAATCAATATGACAAGCTTGCTTGGTAGCACCTATGTGGGAATTACTTTTGGATCTCCTGGTTCTCGAGTTCTTAGTGATGGAGGTGTCCTTCTCTCATCAAAGCCGGTCGATTTTAATTCTCTTGTTACGAAATTAGATAAAACTGTAGATATGTTTAATTCTCAATTGTTTGAATATAATGATAAAATTAAGTCTATATTGTTCAATCTGAATATAATTGTTTCGAATGTGGCTAATTCTAAGGGAACAATAGGTAAACTAGTTAATGATCCTTCAATATATGAAGATTTGAAGCTTAGTTTGGACTTCTTTTCAAATATTACTAAAAAGATAGATCAAGGTGATGGAACATTGGGACTTCTTATTAATGATGAATCAGTCTACAATGAAGCAAAAAATACCTTGCAAAAAATAAGTAAACTTACTGACAAGTTATCTTCAGGGGACGGTTCACTTGGAAAACTCATAAATGATGATCAGCTTTATGACTCGATTAATACTTTGTCAGAGAATTTAAATTCTTTAGTTGCAAAGATTAATTCCGGAGAGGGAACCCTGGGCAAACTTATTAATGATGATCGACTATACTATGACGCTCTTAATTCAGTAAGAAAACTTAAGAATGCAACGGAGACCCAAGAGGACCTTGCTCCTTTAACAACAATTTCTGCAGCATTTGGTGTTATGACACTTTTTTAAAATGGCAATTTATTCATCAAATCCGAACGCAACTAGAAACTTTCATATAGAGGAGAAGTTTGAAGCAGGTGTAGTTCTTTCAGGTTCTGAGGTTAAGTCAATTAAGCAAGGAAAGCTTAGTATAAAAGAAAGCTATGCGATGATTAGGAAGGGCGAGGTCTTTGTTATAAACTCTCATATATCTAAATATAGTAATTCTTCTTATTTTAATCATGATGAGGCTCGAGATAGGAAGCTTCTACTAAATAAAATTGAAATCAGAAAGTTGATTGGAAAAACTAAGATAAAGGGCTACACGTTGGTGCCTATAAGGGTGTACTCAAAGAAGAACCTTATTAAGTTTGAAATTGGACTTGGAAAAGGGAAGAAGCTCTATGACAAAAGGGTTGATTTGAAAAATAAAGATTTAAAAAGGGAGCTGGCCCGAGATTTTAAGAATAAAACTAGTATTTAATTTTCATTAAATATGTTCTAATATATAAACTTTGGGGGCGATTTGGTTTCGACGTAAATATAGCATTTAGATGCTGCATGCCGAGAGCTAACTCGTAAAACTGGCACTCGCACAATAAGTGCAGAACCAATCAATCAACTTGCTGCCTAGAATAGAGTAGCAACATTGGAGATAATTTTACCCATAGGATTTTTTTCAATGTCATTAATATGGGTCTGATAAAATTTTCTTCTCTGCTTTTTTATCAGTATTTAAGAGAATCGAGGTATCTTTTGTTTTTTAGCTATAAAAGATATTTTTAAAATTAAGCTAGAATAAGCACGTAGAGGCTCTATTTAGCTTGTTTCCGGACCTGGGTTCGATTCCCAGCGCCTCCACCAAACTTGATTTAGAACCGTTAGAAACCCCTGCAACACTGAAAGGCAGGGACATTTATAAATTTGCTAAATTATAATAAGTACATTAGTGTAATAGGTGGCCAACTACCAACTATAATAACTCTCTAAAAAATATACGGCTAAAGATTAAAAATGATTGAAGATAAGTCGGGATCTCAAGAAATACAACCCACTATTCTTTCCTACCTGAAAGATGTCCCTAGTCTATTGTCCTTTTTAGGGCTAGCCTGTTCAGTCTTAGCTATTTATTTTAGTATTTTAGAAATTTATTACGCAGCCATGATTGGCATGATTTGGGCTGTTGCATTTGACTGGGCAGATGGATTAGTTGCACGAAGAATAAAAGGAAGAACCAGCAAACAAGGTTTCTTTGGGGGTCAGCTTGATTCATTAATAGATATTGTAAATTATGGAGTATCTCCAGCTATTCTTCTTTTAAGTTATGGAAAATTTGAGCCTTTATTCTTGTTTGGGGCGTTTATTATCATTTCTGCCAGTGCTCTTCGATTGAGCTATTTTAATACTTATGGTCTTTCTGGTGGATCTAAATATACAGGTCTAGCTCTTGATAACAATAATATAGTGCTTGTTTTTATATTTTTATTTGAAGGAATTTTTACTGGAGAAGTATTTTTAACTATTTTATATATTAGCATTTTAGGACTTGCGGCTTTAAATGTTTCGCAAATCAAAACACCAAAGCTTTCTGGCAAGCCTATCAATATTCTTATCCTCTCTTTTTATATACTCAGTATGACAGTTGTCTACAGTTGGAAACTCATATGAAAACAAACACTAATTTAAAATTAGCAATCAAAATAAGAAAAAAAACTTAATGGTAATATATACAGTAGGAACATTTGATTTATTACATGTGGGGCATCTTGCCTTATTGGAACATTGTGCCTCGTTAGGTGATACTGTTGCTGTTGGCATTGCCTCTGATGAGGTTGTCAAACTATATAAACCTAATGCACCTATTATTCCCCTCGAGCAACGTATTAAGATGCTACAAGCACTTCGTTGTGTGGATATCGTAATCCCGTATTATGAATTAGATTACTTAACTATTTGTGAACAAGTTAAAGCAGATATTTTTGTTATTGGCGAAGACTGGGGTAGAAAGCCTCATAATCAGGATGTGGAAGAATACTTTCATTCAGAAGGAAAAAGAGTTGTACAAATTCAATATAATCCCCAAACTTCGTCCACTCAAATAAAGAAAAATGTAATCAATCAAAATGGAAAATTCATAGTCCTGGATTTGGACGACAACATCTCCAATAAAAGGTTTAAATGAAAATTCTAATAGGATCAAATAACTTAGGAAAAGTTAAAGAATACAGTGCTCTCCTAGGGTCTAATTTCGACCCTGTCCCATTATCATCTCTAAGCTTAGAATTAGATGTAGATGAGAACGGTGCAACATATGAAGAGAATGCATTAATAAAGCTAAATTATCTTAAGAGTAGATGCGAACTTCCTATTATCACTGACGATTCAGGCTTAGAGGTTAACTTCTTAGAAGGTAGACCTGGTATGTATTCAGCTCGTTATTCCGGAGATAACGCGACAGATGATAGTAATATTGAGAAACTGCTCAATGAATTGGATGCATTCCAAATGCAGTCTAAATTGCCTTTAAAGGAAAATCATGCAAGATTTGTATGCACTATCGCTTACTTTAATCCCAGTACTTCTAATACTGTTATTACTTCTACTGGAGACTGCCAGGGACAAATATTAAGTTCGAGAAGGGGTACTGGTGGATTTGGATATGATCCAATATTCTATCTTAAGGAATTGGGGAAAACTTTTGCCGAGCTAAGCGCAGAAGAAAAGAACACTATAAGTCATAGGTCTCAAGCTGTTAAAAATTTGTTAAAAAGAATTAATATTTAATTTGTATATACTTAAAACTTTCAATATTATAAGATTATTCTATGCGTAAAAAAGTAACTAAGTATATCTTTGTAACGGGTGGCGTTATGTCATCTTTAGGTAAAGGTTTAGCAAGTGCTTGTATTGGAGCCTTACTCGAAGCAAGGGGCTTGAGGGTTTCAATCCAAAAGCTGGATCCATACCTTAATATTGACCCTGGAACAATGAATCCTTACCAGCATGGTGAAGTTTATGTTACTAATGATGGTGCTGAAACAGATTTAGATTTAGGCCACTATGAAAGATTTACTAATGTAGAGCTCTCTCAAGAAAACAATGTGACAAGCGGTAGAGTCTATAACGAAGTAATCTCAAAAGAAAGAAGGGGAGACTATTTGGGTCAAACTGTCCAGGTTATTCCTCATATTACTGATGAAATAATTAAAAGAATTTATTCTTTACAAAACAAGCAAGATGTCTCCATAGTTGAAATAGGCGGAACAGTCGGAGACATTGAAAGCCTTCCTTTTCTGGAGTCTATTAGGCAAATAAGGTCTCAAGTAGGAAGAGAGAATGCAATCTTTATACACTTGACATATGTCCCATATCTTTCAGCTGCTGGTGAACTTAAAACAAAACCTACACAGCATAGTGTTAAAGATCTTCTTTCAATAGGTATTCAGCCTGATATTTTATTGTGTAGAACTGACCGGTTCTTATCTAATGATATAAAGAAAAAAATTGCTCTTTTCTGTAACCTAAATGTTGAGTCAGTTATTACCGGTAAAGATGTAGATATAATATATGAGATTCCATTAATTTTTCATAAAGAAGGATTAGACGATATTATTCTTGAAAATCTAAAAATATGGACAAAAGAACCTGATTTTTCTAAATGGGAGAATATAGTCTCTAAAATTAAGAAGCTAAAGAACGAGGTCACTATAGGGGTTGTTGGTAAATATATAGACCTAAAAGATGCATATAAGAGTTTGCATGAGGCTCTTTATCATGCTTGTTTCCACAATAATTTAAAATTAAAGATTAACTATATAGACTCTGAGGACTTAGAGAAGCAATCGGCTAAAGAGTTGCTTTCAGGGTGCGATGGAATATTGGTTCCTGGCGGCTTTGGGAATAGGGGATTCGAAGGAAAGATTGCTGCAATTAGATATGCTAGAGAAAAGAATGTTCCGTTCTTTGGAATATGCTTGGGGCTTCAGATGGCAGTTGTAGAATTTGCAAGGAATGTATGTAACTTGAAAAACGCTAATTCCAGAGAATCAGGAAGAAAGATAAAAGATTATGTAATAGATATAATGGAAAATCAAAAAGATTTAGATACCAAGGGCGGGAACATGAGGCTGGGCGACTATCCTTGCGAAATCAAGAAGTCAACGAAAGTCTCAGATGCCTATAAGAAAAATAAGATCATGGAGAGGCATAGGCACCGTTATGAAGTAAATCCTAAGTATCATTCAATTTTGATTAAGAATGGCTTAGTTCTGAGCGGCCTTTCGCCTGACGGACGTCTTGCAGAAGCTGTTGAAATCAGTAATCATCCCTGGTTTGTTGCTTGTCAATTTCACCCTGAATTTAAATCAAAGCCTTTTCAGCCACATCCTTTATTCTTACAATTCATTAAGGCTTCATCTAATAAATCTTAATGGGAAATGTATCAAATTTATTCTCCTTAATAGAGCAGAATTCAAAAGTTTATATAATCAATCAGTTTTCTTATGATAAAAAGAAAAGAAAACATCTAGTTGAGAAATATAATACAAATTCAACATTCGAGGCTTCATCAAAAGAGATAGTCTATAGTAATCTCATTCTAAAATCTGAATCTCTCTTGTCTCATATTGAGGGTTACGATTTGGAAGATTTATGGTCGAACCTGATTGATGACGTCAATGTATTGTCAATTAAGAGTTTTATTGATAGTGCTATTCGGCACTATAATATAGAAAGCATAGAGGAGTTAAATGTTTTCTTGCTCTCTTTCAATGAAGATTTCATCTATTACAGAATATTAGATAAGGATAAAGTTTATCTAAATTCAAAGACCATAGCGGAGAAAATAATTAAGAGCCTAGCTTTAAAGGAAGAAGAGAAAGCCTTATCTGAGTTTTTCTTGAGGGATATATCCATAGATGCTAGAATCGATTGGTCTAAATATAATAAACAAATTTCTGAGCTTATTGCATATTTCGCTGGAAGCGAGAAATATTCAAAATCTTTTCTAGAATCAATAAGAGTGACTTTAAATTTGAAGGAAGATGAAGAAATCCTATCTCACTTTAAGTCTATAGGCGTTTTTGGTATCAACTTTGAGCCTTTATACGCAGCGCTCAAATTAAGCCAAGAATATTCATATGTTGATGCCGATGTAGACAAACTAGAGTCTGAAGATATTCCAGATTCAGCAAAAGTTCTTAATGCTTTTACTATTGATGATGAAACAACATATGATTTTGATGATGCTTTAAGTATTGATAAGGAAGGAGGCATCTATGTTGTCTCAGTACATATCTCTAATTTCAGCAATCTTTTCTCTATTGACTCAACATACTCTGATAATGCAAGGAAGTTGGTAAATACTATCTATGCCCCTAATGGAAATTTTAATTTATTCAGCAAAAAATTGGTCGATAAGATTTCCTTAAGCTCAGGTAGTGTAAGAAGTGTTTTAACTGTAAAGCTTTATGTTGATAATTCCTCTGTTATTAATTATAAAGTTGAGAGAAATTATATAAAGATTTCTGACAATTATACCTATGATCAATTTGAGACATTAATTTCAAAAAATCCAGATTACCAGTTTTTAAATGATTTCACTAAGCATTTATCTGAGGAAAGGCTTAAAGGAGCTGACTTTAAGTTCTTTAATCAGGAAGTAGCTATTAGAGTCAACAAAGACGATAAGTTGTCCGTAAACTGGATGGAGCTACTTGACTCTCGTAGAATTATTTCTGAATTAATGATTCTGACTAACTTTTATGTGTCAAAATATTTTAATCAAAATTCTCTACCAGGAATATTTAGATCTCAAAGAAAATCATATGATCTTGAAACAAGTATGATTGATGCTGAACCACCTTTTTCTTTTCATAGAAAGGTCTCACCTGTTGATGTCTCTTCAGCATGTGACCCACACTATGGTTTAGGATTAGAATCTTATCTCCAGATAACCTCCCCAATTAGGAGATTTCTTGACGCAGTTAATATGTGGCAGGTTTCATATTTTCTCAAAGAGAGGAAGGTTCTTTTTGATAGCAATTACATTGATAGGATTCTTGCTACCACAACTCCTCAGTTGGCTTCATCAAGGGAAAAATCAAAGAAGGTATATAAGTTATGGATTCTTAAATATTTAAATCAGTCTAAAGATAAGAATCTATCAGGATATATATATTCGACACTAAGAGATAAATATATAGTTTTTTTTAACGAACTTAATTTTTTTGAAAGTATTAGTAAGGAAAACTGCACTAATTTATACCAAAAGGACGATTTTGTAAATCTGTCCTTTGACTATATAGATTTTGCTAAATTGGAGATAATTAATTTAAAGGACTAGCATTTAGTCTTCTACCTATCTTTGTCTTTTTTTCGTACTGTATTTTGTGTATAATAAAGATTCAATATTTAATATCAATATTCACCATTTAATCTGTTTTAAATCTATTCTTGGTGAACATCTAGGAGGCATGTTTTGTCTGAAGTATTAACAATAATTGATAGTAGAACGAATAAGGAATATAAGGTAGAAATACACGAAGGAAATATAAAAGCAAAAGACCTCAGGCAGATTAAAGTTAACGAAGAAGACTTCGGAATGATGAGCTATGACCCTTCTTTCGAAAATACTGCATCTTGCAAGAGTAGTATTACCTTTATTGATGGTGACCAAGGTATTCTTAGATATAGAGGATTCCCTATTGAGCAATTAGCAGAGAATAGTAGTCAATTGGAAGTCTCTAAGTTGCTTATTGATGGAGAACTGCCTAGTAGTGATGAATTGGCTAAATGGATTGCTGATGTTAAAGAGCACAATAGTGTCCCAAGTGAAATTAATAATATAATCAAGGCTTTCCCTTCAAATTCTCATGCTATGGGAGCTCTTACTAGTTTAGAAGCTGCACTCTCCACTTTCTATCCTGATTCAAAAAATATTGCAGACGATAATGAAAATTATAAGAATATTTGTCGTTTGATTGCACAAGTACCTATTTTAGCAGGAAATTTTTATAGACATACTCAAGGTCTCCCATTTGTAGCACCTGATGATTCTCTTGATTATGCTGAGAATTTTTTGAATATGATGTTTGATGGAGATGTCAAGAAGATGCACCCTGATTTAGTAAGCGCGATGGATACTTTGTTGATTCTTCATGCAGACCATGAGCAAAATTGTAGTGCAAGTGTTATGAGGAATGTTGGTAGTTCTGAGCCAGACCCTTTTTCCGCGGTTTCTGCAGCTACGGCTGCTTTGTATGGCCCTCTTCATGGTGGTGCTAATGAGGCTGTTTTGGAAATGTTAACAGAGATTGGATCTGTAGAAAACATCCCTTCTTTCATTGATAAAGTAAAGAAGAAAGAGGTTAAGCTGATGGGCTTTGGACATAGGGTGTATAAAGCATACGACCCTAGAGCAAAATACTTAAAAGCTGCAGCTGATAAAGTATTTAACGTAACTGGAACTAATCCATTGTTGGACATTGCACTAGAGTTAGAATCTATTGCTCTTAGTGAAGAGTACTTTGTAGCAAGAAATTTGTACCCTAACGTTGATTTTTATTCTGGTCTCATATATGAAAGTATGGGGATACCAAAAGATATGTTCACAGTCTTGTTTACAATAGGTAGAACACCAGGATGGCTAGCTCAGTGGAAAGAACTGTTGTCTGATAAAGAGCAGAAAATTGCAAGACCTAGGCAAGTCTATACAGGTTATGACGCAAGAGACTATGTTAGCTTGGAAAATAGATAATTCTATAGAAACTTTGATAATAGGGCAGGGTTAATGCCTAAAACAATTGTTATTATCAAGCAAATTACTATCAAAGCTTTATTTATAATGTTGGAACTAAAAATCATAGTTTGATTTACTATTTTATCCTGAAAAATAACTTTAATAATTTTTAAGTAGTAGTAGAATGAAATCCCTGCACCAACTAGTATTAAAATCGGAAACAGCAACCCAAAGGATTTGAAAGATATTAGCGCAATGTTAAATTTCCCCCAAAAGCCAGCAAATAAAGGTGCACCCGCAAGGGATAAAAGAAAAGATGCAGAAGATATAGCAACAAATGGCGAATCTTTATATAATCCTTTGAGATCATTGATGGTAAATTCTTCATTTACTTTAGGTAGTGAATTTAAACATATGAATAGACCCACATTTGAAAAAATATAAAACGCAAAATATAGAATTAGGAAATCAGAAGATATTCCTAAAGGGGTAATCACACAAATTAACATAATCCCTGCATGTGGAATGCCAGAATAAGCTAAAAGTCTAAGTAGCTTGCTCTGCATGACACCTAGAATAGATCCAAAACCTATTGAAGTTATAATTAAAATAGAAATTACATTAAGAATGTTGCTGTTTGGGATAGTTAGATATAGGTCTTTAAAGAAAAAGAATAGGAATCCCAATATCGCTACTTTAGGTATCGTGCTAAGAAATGGAAGTAGGTTCATTGGGGCAGATTCGTAAGTGTCTGAAACCCAAAAGTGGAATGGGTAGAATGCACACTTAAAACTTACTGTAATAAGAAGGAAGGAAGTGCTTAAGATTATTATAGGGTCGTTTGATGACCAAATTATTTCACTAAAATAGGTACTACCTGACATTGAATAGAAAAGAACAGAAGAAAAAATTAGAAAAACAGTAGAGAGGGTACCAAAGAAGAATAATTTTGTTGCTGCCTCAATAGACTTGCTTGAGGTTGGACCCATCGCAGTTATCAGATATAGAGGAATACTTAAAAGTTCAAAAGCAATTATTAGAGTTAAGAATTCTCTTGAAGATACAATTATCATTCCACCTACAAGAGAGATTATCAGCAGGAAGCAATATTCATTAAAAAACTCTTTGAATTCCTTTGTTTTTGAATTTGAAACCAAGAGCAAACTAAGTAAGGTTCCGCAAATTAAAAGGATTTTAATTTTGTTAGTTACTAGATTGTTTTCAAAAGTATTGTTTAGAAAGTAGCCTTCAGAGTTGTTGTTAGCGAGAAGTATAATTGAAGATATAGTTCCAATGATGAGCAGGATTTTGTTCGTTATTCTTTTATCTTTGTTGTCAATAATTGAATTAAATAGTAGTGCAAAAGATAAGAGCACTAAGATTATTTCAGGTAGTAAGAATTTTATTTGATCCATGATTTATATACCAACTAAAATTTTGATTGATTCTCCATTTATAAAGTTTAAGAAAAAGTTAGGAAAAATACCAATTCCTAGTATTAATACAATAAGTATGTAGCAGATTAGTTTTTCATCAATACTTATAGTTGAGTACGAGTTATTAGTCTCAACATACTGTAAACAGATTTTCTTTACAGTTCTAAACATATACAAGGTTGTTATAAATATTCCTATTAAAGGGATTATTATTAAAATTGCATTGTTAGACAAAGCGATGCTATTTATTATTAAAAACTCTGCAATAAACCCACTAGTTAGTGGAAAACCGATGCTAGCAAAAGCAGAAAATATAAAGATGCTAGATATTATTGGAGCATTGTCGTGCAGTGAATTTAGCTCTTTTATCGACCTGGTACCTTTGGCATTAAAGATTAATCCTACTGAAAAGAATAATAAACAAATTATTATTCCGTGAGAAGCTGTTTGAAGTAGAGCAGAATTTAGACCGATTTGATTATTCATGGCAAGTGCAAGAAATATGTATCCTATATGAGACAACGAAGCATAGGCTGCTAGGTATTTTAGATCGTCTTGCATCATAGCAGTAAAAGCACCATAAATTATATTTATAGAAGCTAATATTATTAAAATATTTGAAAATTCAATAAAAGTGGGATTAAAAATTGTTATTATAATTTTAATAAATCCTATGATTCCTATTTTCATTAGTATCCCAGCGAATATAATAGATCCTGCTGTGGGAGCGGTTCCATGACCGTCAGGTGCCCATGTGTGAAGAGGCCATAAAGCTGAATGAGAGCCGAAACCTATTGCTAACAGAAAGAAGGCAAGATTTGTATTAGTTTTAAGGCTTCCTCTAGATATAATTTCATTTATCGAGAAAGTTCCCTCATTTATTCCAAGTACTCCTAATCCTAAAAATATTAGAAGAGATCCTACTAGAAGGTACAATGTTATCTTATAGGCACCATAAGACTTAGTACCAACCGATAAGCTTCTAAGGACTCCTTCAAACGGACCTGATACTTCTCTTTTTAAATCGTATCCCCAATTTGTAATTATCAAAAACATTGGAACTACCGCAATCTCGTAGAATAAAAAGAAAACAAACAAGTCGTCAGCGATGATTAGACCATAAATTCCGATTGAAATTATCATAATTAGAGTATTTATTTGGCTCAGTCTTTTTTTAATTTTGAAGGTAGAGAAGAGAGCTGTTGTTATAGTGATATTCGATAATACTAAAAGTACTATTGATACTTTAGAAATAGAGAAAGACATAGAAATTCCTAGCTTGGGAAAAATTTCATATAGCTTAATTAACTCAAAGTAAGTTGAGGTATCTAGTAGATGATTTACTTTACAATAGTAAATGATCAAAATTAATGAACCAAATGAAGCAATAAGAGGAATGTACTTTATGTATCTTAATTCTTTAACAAAGAAATTAATTAGTATTATAGCGAATAGGGGAACTATTAGGATTAAAAGTAGAATCATTATTTTAGAACCTCTATTATTGCAAAATTATTAATTACACTCATTGTTAAGATGAGTAATATAAAAAAGACTATAGTTCTAATTGCATAGGTCTTCGCTAGCCCGTTTTGAAGGAGCATAAGTTCTTTAGAAATCTGTATTATCTTGAAAGGCAAATAGTTCACTAGCCCATCTATGATGTTTCTGTCAAACCATCCTATAAAGTGAGATGTTGATTTAAAAACTTTTTCATATATTTCAATATAAATCGAGTCAGTTTTAAACAAACTATAAGAGATGCTCTTGAACTCCTGAAGATTTATCTCTAAATTAGTCCTGTCTCTATAGTATTTATAGAAAAGAACAAGTGTAAGTAGTTGGAAGAAGATTATACTCAGAGATGAATGAGGAACTTCATTAAAAGGGATGCTCCCTTTGAATAGTTCCATCGTAATTGGACCTATAATTGATAATAATGCAAGGATTAATAGGGGTGCTAAATATTCCACATCCACATAGGATTCTTTTTTGATAGATGCTTTAAAATCTACCAATGTAAAAAGAATTTTAGCGGCATATAGTGAAGTAAATATCATTCCGATTAGTACCGCAAATCCTGATATATAAGCTTCATTATTTATTAAACTGAAGATTATATATTCTTTTGAAAATGAACCTGTAAATAGATATATGGATCCAAGAGAGCAACAGGCAATAACTAGAATTACACCCATCGTAGACCTCAATTTTATTGAATTTCTTAATTCTTCTAATTTAGAAGTTCCATTAGCCGTAATTACTACACCAGCGTAAAGAAAAAGTAAGGATTTGAAGAAGCTATGACTAAACATATGGAAGTAGGCCAAAGTAGGTTCCTTTATTCCAATTGCTAAAAACATTAGGCCTATATGGGAAATTGTTGAAAAGGCCAGTATCTTCTTTAAATCTTTCTCAAAGAACGCAACAATAGAGCCGGCCACAGAGGAGATAAGTCCAATAACAATTAAAGTGTTTAGTATTAGGTCGCTATTAGAAATGAGAGGATAGATTTTATATAACAACAGTACACCGGCCACTACCATAGTTGCGGAATGAATTAAGGCAGAGACGGGAGTTGGCCCTTTCATAGCTTTCGGAAGCCATATATTGAATGGGAACTGTGCTGATTTAGAAAATACTCCTATCACAATTAAGGCGACAGGGATTTCGATTTCTAAGGGTCTGATATCATTTAGCTTATCAATGTCCAGGGTACCAGTGGCAGTAAATATTAAGATTATTCCGGCAAGAAAAAATATATCTCCAAATCGTGTAATCCAGAATGCTATGGTGGATGATTCTATAGCTTCAGAATCCTTATTCCAAAAACCTATTAGAAAGTAAGATGATAAGCCTAAAATTTCCCAGAAAATAAAAGAACTGAACAAATCGTTAGATAAAGTAAAAAGGAACATTGATGAAATAAATATTGTTATAAAAAGGAAGTATTTGTTACTAGAACGTAAGTTCTCAGACTCTAGGAACTTAGATGAATATATCAGAACTAAAGTAGAAACAAGCAGTACAACTTTAGACATAAGCGTATGGTCAGATTTAAAGTTGAAAAGAAGGTCTATTTGATTGTTTTCAATTGTTAAGAAAGGTATGAGAAAGTGATTAATATCATTACTAAAGACTAAAGCCCATAGAATGGCTAGATATATGACAATGGCAGGTAAGTAGCTTAGTCTTTTCTCCCCATTTAGCTGGTTATTCAATACTACAGAAAGAATAGGAATTAGAGATAAGACAATGATGAACTGACCCATTTTAGTTATCCCTCAGCTTATCTAAGTCATTTATGTCTATAGTCCTGTTAATTCGTTGATTAAGCAGAAAGATTGCTAATCCAATTGCGACCTCACATGCTGTTATTACAAGAATAAAAAGAATGAATATGTTCGCCACATCATTAGAATAGGACTTACATATTGTAATAAAAAGCAAGTTAATCCCATTTAAAAATAACTCAATACCAATTAGTATTGAGAGAATATGTTTTTTGCTTAAAAGCATAAAGATACCTATGCTACTTATTAAAATAGAGGTATAGACCAATAGCATGAACATACTTTAGTCAACCTCCTTTCTAAACTTTAATAAAGTTAGGCATCCTACTATGGTAGCTAAGAGCAAGATTGATGATAGCTCAAGAACGAATATCCAATCGTTAAATAAAGATTTACTAACATCTTGTGTTGATACTATCTTGCTAAGGTTAAAATTCTTTTCAAGCTCAGCAAATGTGTTCGATTCAGATATTAAGTAAGTTGTTGTTATAAAGAAGAAGAAAGAAATTAATATAGCGGTAATCGGCTTATGAAAAGTTTCCCCTAAGTTGCTATAGTCCCAATCCCCAGTTAGGAATATTGAGAATAGGAATAAAATTAGTGTTCCACCTGTATAAAGGAGTATTTGTATTACTCCCAGTAGGTGGGAGCCAACTATTATAAATATGAATGCAATTATAAAGAGCGTTATTCCAAAGAAGAAAGTTGATCTTATAATCTTTGAGCTGAGACAAGTCGTTATAGCAGCTCCAATTGCAAGGAGGCAAAATATACTTAACAATACTTCAATCATTTTCTTTCCTTTTTGTTGGAGTATGACTTTCTTGTAACAGGCTACCTTTTGCCCAAGATTCAGAATACTTTTCAGCATTTCTCATCATCTTACTTTTTGTAAGGAACAAGTCGCTTCTTGAAGTAGTAGGTTTCTCTGCAGTTCTCATCATAACTATTGCATCAACAGGGCAAACCTGAACACAAAGCTCACACTGTATACAGCTTTGTAGGTCCAAGTTGAATTTCTTCGCAAAGCCCCTTCCATTTTTTTTCTCAATTTCAATTTCTATTATTTCTGATGGGCAAATTCTTTCGCATAGTTTGCAAGCGATACAGTTTTCTTCTCCAGTCTCCTCGTTAGAAGTAAGGCCAAAAGTTCCAAATCTTAGCTTGTCAGGAAAGACTCTAGTTTCCTCAGGGTACTTAATTGTAACAGGAGGCTTTGTCACATTACTTAAAGTGAAAAGAAGATTTCTATATATGTTGTTGAAAATTTTTATTAATCTCATATCAATTAAAATCCACATAATACCTTGCTAAACAAGCCAAGAGCAATCCTATAAAAGATAATGGTATTAGTCTAATCCAATTAAATTTTAACAGCTGGTCAATTCGTATTCTAAAAAAGCTCCATCTAATGAAGAGTATTAACGTGAAGAATAGTAAAGCTTTAATTACTATTAGTATATTTGAGGTAAAAATTGGACCATTAGGTCCTCCAAAGAAAATTATAGAACCTAGAACACATATTCCAAACAGGTGAACATATTCCGCTAAGTAAAATAGTGCAAATTTTATTCCCGAATATTCTGTTGTATAACCAGATATTAGCTCAGATTCAGCTTCTGATAAGTCAAAGGGAATTCTGTTACCTTCTGCTAAAGCAGATATCATAAAAATAATAAAACTTATTTGACCAAGGATAGGGTAAAAGATAATCCATGTATCTTCTTGGAATGAAATAATTTCTCCAAAACTCAAGCTTCCAATAAGTATACAAGGAATTAATAGTGATATTATAAGAGGAATTTCATATGAAATTATTTGCGCAGTCATTCTTAATACTGAAATTAATGCATATTTATTATTTGATGACCAACCTGCAACGAATATGCCAATGATAATTAATGAACTTATCGCAATAAACATCATTAGACTTAGGTCAACATTGAGCATAGGATTGTCAAAATAGAAAGGTAGTAAAGCAAAAGAAGCTAGGCTAACAACCATTATCCAAATTGGTCCAAAGGTAAAAAGTAATTTATCTGCATTTTTGGGTACAGCATCATCCTTAATCATTAGCTTTAATGCATCAGCAAGAGGTTGAAGCCATCCATGCGGGGAACCTACGCTATAAGGGCCAATTCTAGATTGCATCTTTGCAGCTACTTTTCTTTCCAGCCAAACTAGGTATGCAACGATTAGAATTAACATAGAGATTGTTTTAAAGATTGGTAAGGCAAAAGCAATAAATGAATCCATCATTATCTGTCAACATCCCCAAAAACTGGATCTAATGATCCAAGAATAACAACAGAATCTGCAATAAAAGTTCCTGGGAGAAGTTTGTCAACTATAGATAAGTTAGAAAAAGAAGGTGCCCTAATCTTCATCCTGTATGGTATAGAGGTTCCATCTGAAACGATGAAAAAGCCCAACTCTCCTCTTGGTGACTCTATTGAGAAATACGAAGAACCTTTGGGGGGTTTTGTAAGTTTTGAACTTTTTAGTGGCTTCCTGGAATTCAAATCTCCAGGTGGAATTCCATCAGTGATTTGATCAACTATGTTGAGGGATTGAATGTTCTCTTCCATTCTTACTATTGTTCTATCATATGCGTCACCTTTAACACCTAGAGGGATATCAAAGTTGAACTCCGAATAGCACTCATAAGGCTTGTTCTTTCTAACATCAAAGTTTATTCCTGAGCCTCTTGCTATTGGGCCAGAACCTCCAGACTCTTCAGCTAATGCCTTACTTATAATCCCAATATCTTTTGTTCTTTTCATAAAAATCTCATCTTTTGAAACCATATTTGCAAAATCTTGCAATACAGGACGTAGATCTTTAGATAATTTTTTTATCTTATTTATGGATTCAGTCGTCACATCATATCTAACTCCACCAATCTGGTTCATGTTGGTGTGAAAACGGGTTCCAGTTAAATCCTCCATTATGTCTAAGATTTTCTCTCTTTCCCTAAAGCAGTAGAGAAAGAGACTTGCTCCTCCACCAAGAGCTCCACCTAAATCTAGACCATAGGTTCCAAGTGCTACTAGATGAGAGCTTATCCTCTGCAGCTCAGCTACTAATACTCTTATGTAAGAAGCTTTTCTCGAAACTTTTATATCACAAATTTTTTCCACAGCATTACAGAAACCTAGAGAGTTGGAAGTAGGAGACAGGTAGTCGTCTCTTTCAAGAACGGGAGGAAGTTGGTCGTAATCAAGTTTCTCTGATAGCTTCTCAACACCTCTATGTAGGTATCCTAGGAATGATTCAACTTTATTTATTCTCTCACCCTGAAGATAAAGCTTAAGTCTAAAGACACCGTGAGTAGAGGGATGTTGAGGACCCATATTAACTGCTAAATCGCCAAAATCTCTTTCTATAACTCTGTTTTCCACTTTTCGTACTCCTTTCGTGTGGGACGATATGGGTAATAATGAGTATCCATTCTATATTCTTTTCTCAGTGGGTGCCCAATCCAATCGTCAGGCATCATGATTCTTTTTAAATTTTGATGACCATTGAAAGTAATTCCAAATAAGTCAAAGACTTCTCTTTCTTGCCAGTCAGCCCCAACATAAATCTGAGATAATGAATCCACTTTTAAGTCTTCTCCAACCTTAATGTTAAATTCAACCTCTTTATTTTGCTCATTGTTCCCTAATAAATAAGTTAGTACCAAGTTGTTGTCGAAATCAGTTGCGGTGATAAATTTTAAATAGTTAAACCCTTCCTTCTTAACCTGAAGAATAAAGCTTAGAAGTTCATCTTTGTCTATAAATTTAGATTCAATAACATTCTCTGATTTTTTTATAGGCTTAGTATTAACTTCAGACAAAAGATTTTTTTGATTTTCTATTGTTGATGCATTAAAAGTAGGAGAAGTCTTTCCAACAGCTATGATTTTTTGGAGCTCAAGTATCCCATCGATAAAAGCTTCTGGTGTTGGAGGACACCCGGGGACGTACACATCTACTGGGATTACCCAGTCTACGCCTGGAACCACACTATAAATGTGCCTGTAATGGTCACCAGAAATAGCGCAGCTGCCAGCTGCTATGACATATTTAGGACCTGCCATTTGATCATAGAGTGTTTTAATTCTTTCGGCCATCTTAACTGTTACCGTTCCTGCAACAATCATTAAGTCCGCTTGTCTAGGAGAAGCTCTTGTTATCATTCCAAGACGATCTAGATCGTATCTTGAAGAAAAAGTTGCCATCATTTCAATAGCACAGCAGGCCAAGCCAAAAGATAAAGGCCATAAGCTAGATTTTTTTGCCCAATTAAAAAGCTGTTCAGTGCTTGTAATAAAAAGATTAGCACCAGGTAGTTTCATAAAAGATCCAATATCTTTTAAAGATTTATTTACATCTCCCATTCAAGGTACCCCTTCTTGTATGCATAAATCCAGCCAATAAACAATATTATCAGAAAGGTAATAAAGGAAAGATATGAGCCTTGGGTTGGATCACTTAAATTCAATATCCAAGGAAATATGAAAACAAGCTCAATATCAAATAGTATAAAAATTAATGCTATTTTGAAATAAGATATTGGAATCCTTTTCCACGAGCTTTCAATACTTGGCTCCCCACATTCATATATAGAGTCTAGTACCTCTTCTTTTCTTCCCAATATGAATTTTATAATTTTTGAAGTTAAAATCATTAGTATTGGCAATGAAATTAATGCCATAAAAATTATAATAAAAAAAGGATATTCAGTCATGGTCTACGACTTATATTTTTAACTAATTATTAGTTAAAAGCAATAACAAAATAGGATTTTTTAACCACCAAGTTGTTTGCTGATAATAAGATTGTAAATAAAGTCTATAGTATTGTTGATTTCGTTAAAAAAATTGTCCACAAGTTCCTTGTATAGATGCGAATTATCGCTATTTGAGTCCTTAATTTGAACACATAGTTGCATATTATCATTTCTTATCTTATCTATCGTGTCATTTAAGTCTTCTTTTGTCATTGTTTCTATTAGTGAGATGTCTTGTATGTCAATTCTAAGTTTCTTTATCTTGATCTCCAATAGTTTTTTCGAGTTTGATATTATCTGAGGATAATCAGCAAAACTTTTGTAGAATATTTCTATTATTATATTTTCTTTACTCATCTTTAAACTTTTGTATGTTTAGAATCGCAGCAGCTAACAGGTTTATGGTCGAGCTGACGTCCCTAGAAAGACAAACTGAACTTGGACTATGAAGATATCTAACAGGAACAGAAAGCACAGTGGCCTTGGAGCCCTCTCCGGTAACTTGAAAAGCTGTTGAGTTAGTCCCACCAGCATTTTTAGCAGTAAGTTGATATTTAATTTTTTCCTTAGTTGCAATTCTTTGCAGGTAGTTATTAAATCCTCTATCCGCTATAAGGTATTTGTCTGAAATTCTAATTTCAGGACCATCCCCTAGCTTGGCTAATTTCTTATGCAGGGGTACTCCAGGAAGATCATTTGATACTGTTCCTTCAAGAGCTATAGAGAAATCAGGGTTAACTCTCGAGTTTATTATCCTAGCTCCCCTCAAGCCCATCTCCTCTTGAACTGAGGCAGATGCAAACAGATTGCATTTAAGATTTTTCTTTGCTACTTTCTTTATTGTCTGGAGCAACACGTATACTCCTATTCTATCATCTAAGGATTTAGATAGAATTCTATTGTTATCTATTACACATTCGGTTGAAAACGTAACTTGATCGCCAATACTCACAATCTCCTTTATTTTTTTTATATTAATACCGGTATCAATTAAGCAGTCCTCAACTGATGTTATATTTGGTGAATTCTTGTCAGAAATATGAGGAGGGATAGCAGCGACAGTCGCTTCTATTCTTTTCTTGCCCCAAATAGTTAATCTTTGTCCGTAAAACAATTTAGGATCAATTCCACCAAGAGGAATCACCCTTAGCATTCCGTTTTCTTCAATATGTGAAATTATGAAGCCAACTTCATCCATATGAGCATCTATTAGTATCGTGGGTAGATTAGGAGTTTTTTCATTAATTTGAAAAATTAGATTTCCCATTGGATCTTTAAAATTAGATAAACATAAATCTCCGATTTCTCTAAGTACTATCTTTGCTATTTCTCCTTCACAACCTGGAACACCAGGCGTGTTACATAGCTCTTGTATTAATTCATTGCTCATAATGTTTATTATATATAAAATATCATTGAATAAGAAAGAAATAAGTGAAATACTTTTTTGATAAAAATAAAAAATCAGTTTTAATATCTACATGAATACTCCACTTAGTAAAAATATAGACAACTACCTGTTTTGTTCTGAATGCCAGAGAGAATTTGAATCTGGAATGACTGACTTTGGTTCAATGAGAGATTATTCTAAGATTGAGACAGGATTTACTGATTTAGGTTTCCAAATTTGGTGCATTAGACACGATCGTAATGTTTGTCATATTAATTTTGAGGGTAATGACCTTAGCACTGACTTGAGATGCATAGTTGCTTCTTCTTCTGACTAATTATTTATCCTGAATACTCAACAAAGTTCCTCGATGTTTCGTGAAGAAGTACCTTCAAGTGGAATTTTATATCAATCTTCTCTCTTAATATATTCCATATCACAATAGCTATATTCTCCGCAGTTGGATTAAGGTCTTTGAACTCTGAAGTATCTAAATTTAGGTTCTTATGATCAAATTTTGATTCGATTTCTGTTTCTATTAAATCTCCAAGTTGTTTCATGTCTATTAGATATCCTGATTCTATATCTAATTCTCCAGACACAGTTACCTCTAAATCATAATTGTGACCATGATAATTCTTGTTGTTGCACAACCCGAAGAATTGTTGATTCTTTTCATCGGTCCATTTTGAATTATTTAATCTATGAGCGGCATTAAAATGAGATTTCCTAGTTACTGATATCATAAGCTCCTCTGTAAAAGTTCAATCTTGTATCCATCGGGATCTTCGACAAAGGCGAGAATTGAACTACTTCCTTTCATAGGGCCAGGTTCTCTGGTTATTTTACCACCTTTTTTTCTTATTTCTTCGCAGATTGAGTGGATATTTTCAACTCCGACGGCTATGTGGCCAAAATAGTTACCTTGCTCATACTCTTTAACACCCCAATTGTATGTAAGTTCAAGGAAAGGTTCGTCATCTTCTTTCTTAAAAGAAAGAAATGCTAGGGTAAATTTACCATGAGGGTATTCAGTTTTTCTAACCAGTTCAAAGCCCATTGTGTCCACATAGAACTTAATTGACTCTTCTAGGTCTTTAACTCTTAGCATAGTATGTAGAAATTTCATTATATAAATTTTAATTTACACTTCATATTAAGTAAAGTTATATAATGCAGTATTTGTTATCAGTAAGGCAGTTAGAAAAATCTTTCAACAGCGTGACTATATTTAATTCTATAAATTTTAATATTGAAGGGAACTCTATTTATAAACTTAGAGGACCTAATGGAGCCGGTAAGACTACTATAATGAGAATTATAAGCTCACAGATTCTTGATTATGGTGGTGAAGTTTTTTTGGAAGAAAGGAATATTAAGAATATTGGAATTAGTCTATATAAAGATGTTCATTATTTAGCCCCACATCCTAGCCTCTATGACTATCTTACTTTAGAGGAGAATGTAATTTTCTTTTCAAAATTAAACAAGCTAGACAATTTAGATAAAAGGAATTCTCTATTTAAAAAGTTTGGCTTAGAAGACTATCGTTTCAAAAAGGCGTATCAGCTTTCAGATGGAACAAAAAAGAAGGTTTCTATTGTTATATCCTTGCTGGTCAATCCAAGATTTCTTATATTAGATGAACCGTATACTTATTTGGACGATGTTTCTATAGGAGTTCTTAATAATATAATTCAGCATTATCCTCAAGATGGAGGTGGAGTTCTTCTGGCTGATAATTCAACAGGCTCAAGCAGCCTAGATTTATCAGGGCTTATAGATTTGAAGTAATATGAGAGATTTTTTTCAGATAGTTTTATTGATCTTAAAGAAAGATATCAGAGTTGAGATAAGAGAAAGACTTAACTTAGTGTATCTCTTTATCTTGTCCTTAACTCTTTCTTTGATAGGCTTTATTTTTATTGGTTCAGACAATATGCCAGAATTATTTTTCTTTTCTGTCTTAATTATCTCTCTGATAACAAATCAAAGAATTTCTAGGCAAGAGGTATCATTGGGCGGAGAGTTAATCTTGATTAATGCCCCATGTGATTTATCAATAGTATGTTTTTCTAAAATTTTATATTTTATATTAGTTAATACATTTGTCTGCATTACTGTTGTTTCTACTCTTTCCATAGTTTCAGGCGTGATTATTTTTGAGAATACTACAAATTTTGTTTTACTATGTTTCCTATTTTCCATAGGCATCTCTTCCATACTTACAACTTTTTCTATGATGCTTGAAAGAATAAAAGGTGAGGGTCAGTTCATGTTTATATTGATATACCCACTTATTCTTCCATTTTTAATCCTAACTTATAATTCAATTTCTATGATTGATGGATCTATTGACAATGATTTCCTTACCTCTTTTTCATTGCAAGCATTAATTGCCTTTGATATACTTCTTTTAACTATTTGCCCAATACTTTTCAGTTATTCTATTAGAAGGTGATTAATGATTTTGTTTTTAAGAAGATATTCTTTTCTATTTTTCATAATATTCATGACTTTAAGTCTGTATATGGTCTTTCTTTATGCTCCAAAAGAAAAAATTATGGGAGACGTTCAAAGAATATTCTATTTTCATATGGGATACGTTCTTGTCTTTACGATTGCGTTTACAATGAATTTGATTTATTCAATAAAGTTTTTAAGACATAACAACCTTGCTGACTCTAATATTGCCTACATCAATGGAGAGATTGGAACAGTGTTTACTCTTCTTACTTTAGTCTCAGGTATGATATGGGCAAAACCAGTATGGGGGACCTGGTGGACTTCTGACCCACAGCTAACTACTACCCTTATACTGTTTATCTTGTATTTTACTTATTTAGTCTTCCATAAATTAGCTTTAAAATCTGGCGTTCCTAGATATTCTTCTATCTTTGCAATAATAGCCTTTATAGACCTGCCAATAGTATACATTTCAGTAAGAATAATGAGGGGAATCTCACCTGTTGTCTTTGGTGGAGAAGGTGGAGGAATTAGTTCTGAAATGATGGATACCCTTTTGGTTACTTTTGGAGCTTTTCTTTTCCTTTATTTTTACCTATTAGACTTAAGGTTAAAGTTAGATAAAATATAAATCCAAGTTAATATAAATATCATGAACTATATAGTTGATTCTTTAGAATATCTCTTTTACTCCCAGCTCGCTTTTTGGGTAATCATAGCGCTTTACATGTTCTATATTAACAAAAAAATGAATGGTAAAGATTAATGTCATCAGCTAAAAAGAAAATTAAAATACTTGTAATTGTTCTTCTATTTTTCTTTTCTTTTCTGATATTCAAAGCTGTAGAGTCTTCTCTTGTATATTATTTGACTGTTTCGGAAGCACTTGAAGTAAGGGCTCAAAGCAAGATCAAGCGACTAAGAGTCTCTGGAATTGTGGAAAAGGGATCGATAAAGAAGAATATGGATGGGTCTATAACTTTTAATATCACTGATTTAGAAAAGAGTATAGAAGTTGAATATAAAGGAGAAATTCCTGATATTTTTAAAGATGAGATAGAAGCTGTTGTTGAGGGAGAACTAGTAGGTAAAACTTTTTTTGCTAATAAATTGTTTGCTAAATGTCCCACTAAATACGAAGAAGATTTAGCTTCTAGTGAAAAGGTAAGCCTTGCTAAATAGTGTTGGCGAAACCCTACTTCTTGTATCTTTTTTATCTGGGATGGTTGGAGTAGCAGCTCTCTCGTATGGAATTCTTAGGCATGACAATAATTTCGTCGCTATGGGAGAAAGATCTTTAATTGTAATCTTTTGTCTATTAAGTTCAGCAGTTCTAATTTTAATTTATTTATTAACCACGAAGGATTACAGTAATGCTTATGTCACCAAGAACATAAGTAATGATTTATCTTTTGTTTACTCAGTTGCATCGTTGTGGGCTGGTCAAGAGGGTTCTCTTTTACTTTGGTCTTGGATTTTATCAATCTACACGTTGCTTTTGAGATTCTCTAAACCATTTAAAGCATTAATCCCATCAACTCAGAGCGTCTCTCTTTTTATTCTATCTTTTTTTGTTTTCTTAATAGTCTTTATAGAGAACCCATTCGAAGTATTAAAGTCTACACCTTTGAATGGAAGGGGCCTTAATCCCATATTGCAAAATTTCTATATGGCTATTCATCCCTTAACTCTTTATGTTGGGTATATTGCCCTCACCATACCTTTCGCTTTTGCATTAGGCTCTATCATATCAAAAGATAAGACTGACAGTTGGATTCTACGATCAAAGAAGTGGACATATTTTAGTTGGATTTTTCTTTCTGCTGGACTCTTGCTGGGTTCAAGATGGGCTTACTTAGAATTGGGATGGGGAGGCTACTGGGCTTGGGATCCAGTCGAAAATGTTGCCTTAATGCCATGGCTGGCCCTAACAGCATTTCTTCATTCTTCAATGGCTCAAGAAACAAGAAGCTTGTTGCGAAGATGGAATATTTGCCTTATATTCCTGGCTTTTTTCTTATCTATTTTTGGAACATTCATTACAAGAAGCGGTCTAATATCTTCAGTCCATTCTTTTGCCCAGTCAAGCATAGGTCCTTATTTTATTATTTTTATTTTAATTATTGTGGGGTTCTCAATTTTTATGTATCAAAAGAATAAAAGTACTATTCTATCTAAGGAGGATATTGTCTCACTAGTTTCAAAAGAGAATTTTTTAATTTTTAATAATATATTCTTTTTAGTTATAACCCTAACAGTTTTTCTAGGTACGGTTTTTCCTATAATTTCTGAGGCAATAACCGGTGAAAAAATTCTTGTAGGCCCCGGCTTTTATGACTTAGTTAACTTCCCTAATGTCCTGCTTTTGATGTCTTTAATGTCTATTGCTCCTATGATTCCTTGGAAAGACGGAAAAGTTGTACCTATATTGAAGATAGTATTAAAACCTTTTGCTTTTTCGCTCTTACTTACCTTGATCTTTTTTCTTTACTTTGACAGCATAAAGGTATTGATAGTTCTTTTTCTTTCTTCTTTTGTGACGTCTATTATTTTGCAAGAACTTATTGTTGATTTTCGCCTCCAATTAAAGAGAAGTGTTAGTTTCTTTGAAATATTGAAGATAAAATTAAGAAGATATTGCTCTTTTCTAATACACTTTGGAATAATCCTTCTTATTGTTGGTATCACTTTGTCATCTGTTTATGGAACAAAATCAGATTTTATTTTATCAAAGGGTGAAACCATTAAGCTTAACAGCTATGAAATAAAGTTAATTAATACATACAAGAAGGAAAGTGTAGCAAAAAGTATTATAGGTGCTGAGTTAGAGCTTCTTGATGAAGAAAAGATTTACACTCTTTATCCAGAGCAAAATTTATATAAATATGAAGGAAATAGAAGTATTAATAAAGAAACTGAAGTAGCAATCTATAATACGATCAAAAAAGATTATTATATAATATTAATAGATGAACTAGAAGACGGCAGGTTTAATTTTAAAATTTACATTAACCCATGGGTTTCGTTGCTCTGGATTGGAAGTTTAATTTCAATACTTGGTGGAATAATTATTTTATTAAAGAGGAGAGATTAATGTTTGAAATAATATCAGCTGTTCTGATTACAATAGCATCGCTAGTTTATATTTTCTACCCTTTGATATCCCGCTCTTGTAAGGTTAAGGAAATAGATTGGGAGAACTAAGAGAATGAGGAATTTATTCTTACTATTGTTATTTTTATTTCCTTTCTTTGGTAACGCTAAGAGCGAAATGTCTTCACTTGAAAGTCTCTTTGTTGAAAAAAGATGTGTTACTTGTCATGTTGTTGGTAGAGGCAGGTTTGTTGGACCTGACTTGTATGATGTAGTAGGTAAGTATTCTGATCAAGAAATACTGCAATGGATTCAAAATCCTCAGGCTATATATAAGGAATATTCTAAGATACCTATTAATGATGGCTATCCTCCTATGCCTTATCTAGGCATAAATGAATCCGATGCAAAAGAATTGCTAGTGTATATAAAGAAGACTAAGTCTATCGTGAACAAAGGGACTAAAGTAAGGATTTATGGGAGTGTTAAAAATTTTAGTATAGATAAGTTTATAAATGCTCAAGAAGTTCAATTAGAGTTAGTAATGGCAGATAAAGTTAAAAGCATTAAAAAGGTACTAACAAAAAATGGAAAATTTAATTTTGACAAGTTGATAGGGAATATTGCTTATCGTATAAAGATTTTTTATGATGGAATTGAGTACTCAACAGATAAGTTTTATTTTTTGCCCAGAGAAAATAATAAGGTTGTAGATTTGATAGTTTATGATTCCACTCAAAATATTGCAAACATATCTGTTAATTCAGCGCACTTAATAATTAACTATGAGGAAGATTCAAGTTCAATAATTATTGCAGAAATAATTAATGTTGAAAATCAGTCAAAAAGTATTTTTGTTGGCCCGAATAGTTTTTCAGAAAAAGTTAGAAAAATTAATTCTTACTCATTGTTTTCTGGAATATCGAATCTTGGATTTCCACATAGAGGGGAAGATACGTTTATAGTTTCAGATACTAAAGTGACCGACACCTTGCCGATGCCTCCTGGGAATAGGAGGATAGTCTTTACGTATGGAAAAGAATTAAACTTATTTTCAACAAAGATAGGTAAGACTTTTATGAATGATATTGATAGTCTTACAATCATTGTTCCAGAGAGCAAGCTGTCTCTTAATGTCGAAGGCTTAGAATACACAAAGAAAAAGACAGAAATAAAGGAGTTGGCCGATGAAAAATATTCTACTTATTCAATTGTTAATATTAAAAAGGGAGATGTTATTAGTCTTCAGTTTAAAAAATATGATTTCTTATTAGATACTAAAACTATCGTAGGATTTATTTTTATCTTTTTTTTAGTGGGGATATCTTTATATAGGAGATATAAAAAATCCTAGAATTAGTATTTACTTGGTTAGCTCTAAACAGTAAAGAGAAAATTCTTTATAAACCATCTTATACTTAAATAATAGCTTGTGAAAGCATAGTCTAACAATCCTCTAATTTCTTTTGGTGTAATATTGTCGTGTCTAAATACAAGTTTCCATTGGTTAAAGTCCTCGTATTTTTTTGTTGTTATTTTTTCTTTAAATTTAATAAAAATAGGAGTCCCAGGATAGGGAGTAAATACACTAAAGACAGCAATGTAGGTATTTAGTTCTTTTGCATACTTAATAGTTCTTAGGCAGCTTTCCTTTGTATCAGTTTCGAATCCTAATATATACATACCAATTACTTTAATTCCAAAAGATCTTATCATCTCTATTTTTTCTTTTTCGTTAGATTTCTTTAAACTAAATCTTTTCGCATTTTTAATAACATCATCATTAACTGATTCCACACCAACTCTTATTATGAATACACCTGCTCTTTTTAGTAATTGAAGAAGTTCGTAATCAAGATTGTTTAAATGTGTTTCAATAGTAAATTTTAAACCTAAATTTTCATTTATAATCATATTGGCAAGATCTATAGTTCTTTC
>CAJIYY010000074.1 GCA_905181755.1 Candidatus Dadabacteria bacterium UBA1144 | reverse complement strand
ATCCTGAGCTGTACCCGATGTTATCGTCTCTGTGGAATCTTTATTATCTTCAAAATTAAAAACATAATAAGGGGCTCCTGTTTCAAGCTGGCAAGTGAGCACTACACCAGAAATACTTATATCATTTAAAAATTCTTGAACAAGAACTTGGTCATCGCTGTTATTTATATTTTCTCCATAAGAAGAGATAACTTCATTCACTACATCGAGGATAGAACTACTAGAACTACTATCTACATTTAAGACACTAGTATATCGGCCTGCCAAGGAATTGCTCCAACCATCTTCCATTGATGTACTGCTTCGTATAATCAATTGCTTTCCAAAAAAAATTTCTTGTATTTCCAAGAGGATGTTGTCACTATTCCTAACCCAATCGTGAACAGAAAAACTAATTTGTTTTCCAATACTGCTCCTTTTAACCATAGGTGCCAATCTTGATAATGTTTGAGCTTTGTTCCCCAAAATAAATCTGGCTATATCTTTTGGCTCGTTCAACTCTGCCCAATTACTCCCCACATCTATAAAATTAATACTTAGTCCGCTACTCTCTAAACAAGAAAGTAGATCCAATAGGTTGTGCCCGACAATAGATGCATTTAAAGACTTTATTGTATTTATGACATTTGGTTTTACATAGAATAAACCTGTAAATTCAGACTTATGACCCTTATATCTCCCATCATTGGGAATAATTATTTCAGCAATTTCTAAGTCTTTTTTAGAACGGTTATGGTAACGATTTTTATAATTAACATCTATTGCAACTGTAATATCTTCCGTACTTTGTGATATTTTTTCTAAGATTTCCTGACGGAAAATTGTATCAGCATAGGTAAAAATAGCTGGCGAATCTTCGAGGGGGCATTGAAAAAATGTATCAAGTATATTGTTTGACTCCCAGTTTTGGACTAGGATGTGATTAATTCCGGGGTAACTCTTTATAACATCTTCGATATGGTACCCGCCCATAAAACTAACTTTTTTACTTTTAATAACTTCAAAGCTATGAAGCTGCCAATCTAATACTTTAGATTTATCACTAATTTCCTGAAGAACTGCTGGCTTCTTTCCAGCTACTGAACAATGGGCCCCAAGCATATAAATATTAGTCATAATCATTAGAGATCTTTATTCTTAGATTTAAAGCCAAATAGAGATTTTAACTTGTACCAAAATGTCTTTAAAAAAACTCCAATCAGAACCATTGACCCAATAATGAGTGATATTATCGCACTACCGGACCCTGGATCTATATATGCATGGGCGTAGTTGGAAGTAAAAAATAAAAAAAGAACACTAATAAAATAATACTGCATGGCTCAATCTCTCTATGTTATTTAGGGTAAACGGAAAATACATTTTTGTATAGATAATGGCTCCGGAGGTAGGATTTGAACCTACGACAAAGTGATTAACAGTCACCTGCTCTGCCAACTGAGCTACTCCGGAATAATCACCTATAAGACTAACAATTTAATGTAAATGCCTATAACAGTCAAGCATGTTCAGTATTTGTTGGCAAGATAAATGTATAAAAGTATACTGATTACTAATATTAATGAGTAAAAAGAATATTAAGATAAATAAAAACAAGAATAATTTGCCAGTACCGGCAAATTCCCTAGAAAAGTACCTTACAGAAATAAGCAACTATAAGATTCTATCAAGAGAAGAAGAATCCAGATGTGCTAAAGAATATAGAGACACTGGTGACTTGCAATCAGCAAGAAAACTAATAACAGCAAATTTAAAATTCGTTGTAAAGATTGCCATGGAATATAAGAATTATGGACTTAACTTAATGGATGTAATTCAAGAAGGCAACCTTGGGCTTATGCAGGCAGTAACAAAATTCGACCCTACTAAAAGATACAGATTAATATCTTACGGGGTTTGGTGGATAAGGGCATATATACAGAATTTTATAATGAAGAACTGGAGCCTCGTAAAGATTGGAACCACCCAAGGACAGAGAAAATTATTTTATAAGATAAGGTCCGCAAAAAGTCTATACAACTCTGGAGAAATATCTTTAGAGGGGTACTACGCTAAATTGGCCGGTGACTTGAAAGTCTCGATAAAAGAAATTAAAGAGATGGACCAAAGAATGGGTGGAAGAGACTACTCACTTGATGAGGAAATCAGACCAGAAGAGAAGCAAACGAAGATTGACTTTATAGCTTCGGGTTCAGAGAATCAGGAGCAGATTGTAATTCAAAATCAACAAACAAAAGAGTTAAAATCTAGCCTTAAAGAAGCCGTGGAAACTCTTAATGATAGAGAAACCTACATAATAAATAATAGGCTGCTATCCGACAAGCAAATGACTTTGGAGAAATTAGGGGAAAAGTTTAAAATCTCACGCGAAAGAGTAAGGCAAATAGAAAAATCTGCAATTAAGAAAATCAAAAAAGTTCTTGTCAAGAATGGTATTACAGCTGACTTTTAATTAACGAGAGGCCCTCTTCTAAACTATCTATATAATCACAGCCAAATTGTGCTAAGTTGGATTTTCCTCCACCTTTCCCGTTAAACTTTGGGGCAATTAGATTTAAGAAATCCTTACAATTGAAATTCTCCACGTCTGAGCTTGCTGCGCAAATCAATATTGACCTATCTTTGTTATTTGAACCTAGCAAGCCTATTGTTTTCTTTATTTTTTTTAAATCATCCCACAAACTTTTAAGCTGAGGGGAGCTCATATTCGTTGCTAAATATGAAACTATCCTAATATCATTAACAACTTCACAATTAGACAGGACTTCCTCGGCTAAATTTTGCGTTGCCTTCCTCTCATAACCGGAAAGTTTAGACTTTAAGGAATCGTTCTCCTTTTGTATTCTTAGAATCCCATCTTGAACTTTATCAATTGAGGAATTCAGGATACCAGAAGAAGCTATAAGGCTATCTTTAATCTTATTCATATAAGCCATTCCTGACTCTCCGACATGGGCTTCAATTCTACGTATTCCTGACGATATTGATGATTCAGATGAAATACATAGTGACCCTATCTCCCCGGAGCTTTTTATATGTGTTCCGCCGCATAACTCCATACTGAAATCACCTATCCTAACTACTCGGACAGAATCACCATACTTGTCTTCAAAAAATGCTGTAGCTCCACTTTTAATGGCCTTATTGTAATCTACGTTTTCGTCAACAATAACGTCATTATTTAAACGAATTCTTTCATTTGAAAGATTCTCAATTTGTTTTAGTGTACTTAATTTAATATTTGAAAAATGACTGAAATCGAACCGCAACCTGTCACTTTTAACCAAAGACCCTGCTTGCCTAACATGGTCCCCTAAAATTTCCCTTAAAGCAGAATGCAGAATATGAGTTGCAGTATGATGTTGCGCTATTTTTAACCTATGGGCTCCATCGACTGAAACCTCAACCTTGTCTCCATTCTTAATCTCTCCTTCCCTTACTATCCCACTATGAATAAAGAAACCTTCCTTCGTTTTTTGAGTATCAAAGATATCAATCAAGCACTTACTAGTTTTAATAAAACCCTTGTCTCCTACTTGCCCACCCGACTCCGCATAGAATGAAGTAGACTCTAAAATTACCCCTATTTTTTCTTTTCCTCCTGCCGAAGGGACTATTTCATTATCTTTTATAATTGCGAAAACTTTAGATTCAGAATCTAGATTCTGATACCCAACAAATCTAGTACTAGAATCAAGGTTCATTGTCTTAACTAAATCAATTGAATCTCCTACTGGATTCTTAAACTTAGATGCTTTCTTTGAAGAATTTCTCTGATTAAGCATCTCTTCTTCGTAAGCCTTCATATCTAAAACATAATCAGTCTCACTTGCAATATCCTGAATCAAGTCAACCGGAAAACCAAAAGTATCGTAAAGCTTAAAGACGTCCTTTCCCGACAAGACCTTTGTTTTTGAGGAAGAAACCATGGCCTCTTTTAATTGATCAAATCCCCTGTCGATAGTTAACAAAAACTTTTCTTCTTCGTTTAAAACAATTGAAACGATATTTGCATCTTGACTTATTAGTTCCGGATAGAATTTCCCCATATTTTCAATTACTTCATGAACAAGATTATGTAAAAAGGGTTTAGATATTCCTAGCTTTTTATAATGCCTTACAGCTCTTCTCAATATTCTTCTTGCGACATAACCTCTCCCATCACTTGATGGAATAACACCGTCCGAAATTAGAAAAGTTACTGCTCTAGCATGATCAGACAGAACTCTGATTGAAATATCTATATCGGGATCCTTACCATAGTCCTTCCCCAGAAAGTCTGCTACATAATCGGTTAGGTATTTAAATAAGTCAGTATCATAGTTGCTCTTAACATCTTGGAGGACTGAAGCTAATCTTTCCAGACCCATTCCTGTATCTATACTTGGTTTAGGCAGAGGGCTCAAACTTCCATCTTCTGCACGATCAAATTGCATAAAGACTAGGTTCCAAATTTCTAAGAATCTACCACAATCGCACTCAACTGAGCATGATTTTGGATCAGGGCAACTAGGTCCCGGTTGACCTATGTCATACATAATTTCTGAACATGGGCCGCATGGTCCAGTATCACCCATTGACCAAAAGTTGTCTTCATCACCAAGCTTGTAAATTCTATCCTCGTCAATCTTAATTGAATTAAGCCAAATTTCTTTAGCGTCATTGTCATCATGATGGACAGTTACATAGAGTTTCTGCTTATCAATTTTCAACTCTTTTGTAAGAAATTCCCATGCGAAAGATATCGCATCTTCTTTGAAATAATCTCCAAAAGAAAAATTTCCTAGCATTTCAAAAAAAGTATGATGTCTACTAGTTTTCCCCACATTCTCTAAGTCGTTATGTTTTCCACCAGCTCTTAAAGATTTCTGGCAAGAAGCAGCTCTAGTATGTTTAAACTTTTCTGATCCTAAGAAGATATTCTTAAATTGGACCATCCCGGCATTTGTAAATAATAGAGTAGGATCATTTTTGGGGATAAGACCCGAGCTTGCAACTATTCCATGACTTTTTCTTTCAAAAAAAGCAAGAAATTTTTTTCTTATCTCAGATGATTTCATTTAGATTATTATAATCGGATATTAAAGAGATTAAAGAATTGATAAAATCTTATAGAACTTAGTTCAGTGGAGCGACACTCACAAAGACTTTAGATTTTCCTTTTTTCTGGAAGGTAACTAGTCCGTTTTTCAAAGCAAAGAGTGTATGATCTTTTCCTATTCCGACGTTTTCTCCAGGATAAAACTTAGTCCCTCTTTGTCTAACTATAATACCCCCAGTATTAACAGACTGACCACCGAACAACTTTACTCCAAGTCTTCTTCCTGCACTATCTCTTCCGTTCCTGGAACTACCTGCTGCTTTTGTTTTTGACATAATAAACCCCTATTTACTTATAGATAAAATTTCAACAGTCTGATAATGCTGCCTATGACCATTTAATGTCTTTGAATTCTTTCTTCTTCTAAATTTAAATACTTTTAACTTCTTACCTTTATCATCTGATACTACTTTTGCCTTTATCTTAAAAGGCTTTAATTGTGAAGCATCTACTAGAACATTTTTTTCGTCAGCTATATATAACACTTCATCAAATCCAATTTCGGATCCAACCTCATAACCAGTTTTTTCTATTTGAATCTTGTCACCTTCTTTAACAAAATACTGCTTACCGCCAGTCTTGATTACCGCTTCCATTACGTCCTCCAAAAAGTATATATTTTCACGGATTATAGGCTTTTGTCAATACTTATAAGTTATTCCTCTAATTCTACATTCCAATATGACGTATCGACTGAACTTAGAAAAGGCTTCCATTCTTCAAATTTGACAGTTCGCAGGTAAATATTGGACAATAGCTCCCAGGATGGCTTGATAGGCTTTGTTGACAAACTCATCGCTGTCTCTGACAGGAAATTGCTCCCCTTCCTTCTGTTGCAGGTAAGACAGCAGCACACAACATTTTCCCAAGTCGTCTTTCCTCCTAAGGATTTAGGTACAACATGATCAATGCTTAGCTCATTCTTTGGGAAACTGTTTTTACAGTACTGACATACAGACCTATCCCTCTTAAATATATTATAACGATTGAATTTAACTTCCTTACTGTGGACCTTGTCGTACCTTAAGACTATTATAACTCTTGGTATTTTTATCGTTTTAGAAACCGTTCTTATTGTCTCAGATTTTTTTAGACTAGATATTTCACTCCATGATTCAAAATCAAATGTCTCATAATTCATATCTACAGCTTTTGCTGCTCCAAGGTACAACATCAAGAAGGCTCTCTTGACGCTAGTTGTGTCAACTGGAAAGAAAAACTTATTTAATACCAGAACAGGAGAATTGAGCATTACCTATATAAGTTACCTGAAAAACAAATAAATTTACGTTATGTTGAGAAGCTAATATAATAGTATTTAATGAATACTTTCTTATTACTTGCAAGCTCAATAGCTTTATTTTCAATTCCATTTCTAAATTTCGACCTATTTCCTCTGTCGTGGGTCTTTCTAGTCCCGATCATGTACTTAATAGAAAACAATAAACTAAGTCCTTTTAAATTAGGTATAGCGTTTGGAACATCATCGCTTCTTATAATTACATATTGGACCCCTGCTACTATTGTCAGCTTAACCGGTGCATCATGGGAAATATCAATAATAACTCATCTCATATACTGTATTTATGAGTCTTTATTCTATGTCTTAATATTCTCATTAATAAGTATCTCAATTAAGAAAATTGATAGTATGTGGGTTAAGTATTTATTTATAGTATTCCTATATATAATAGTTGAGCAGAACTTCCCTAGAATATTCCCCTACAAGCTTGGGAACAGTCAGATTGTCTTTACAGAAATATCACAGTTAATTTCTATTTTCGGTATAAATATAATATCAATTTTGATTCTACTTATAAATATTTCCCTCTATGAGTTACTACTTAAAAAGAATAAAAAAATTGGATACTTTGCGCTAGCAATTCTAATAACTGCTTTTTGCTCTGGAGTTATAATCGAGAAGAATCTAAAGCACTATGAAAAGAAAAAAACTGGCATATATATCGTAATTATTCAGCCCGTAGATTCCTTAGAAAGACTAGTGGAAATTCAAGAAAGAACTTCCAAGAATCTTCCCAAAGCAGATTTAACGATATGGCCGGAGTCTGCATTAGATAAAATTATTCTAGAAAATGATGGAGATTATAGTAAATTTCAAAAAATATTTTCAAAAAAATTTCTATTTAATAGTAAATCACTCCTATTCGGCTCTATCGTAAAAAAAAGAGAGGGCTTTTATAATGGTGCAATTCTGATTAATGAAGAATCTCAGATAACTGACTTGTATTTTAAAAATAAATTAATGATCTTTGGGGAATACTATCCTTTAAAAGAAATAGGCTCAAGAATTATCCCAATATATAGCTCATTTATTTCTCTTAACAGGGGGGAGATTCGACCAATGTCCTTAACAAAAAGTTCTAAGATTGGAATAATAATTTGTTATGAAGATCTTTTTGAAGAAAATTCACTTGCACTAACAAATATGAACGCAGAATTACTAGTAAATCTAACAAATGACAAATGGTATGGGGAAAGTCTAGCATCATATCAACACTTAATGTTATCTATCCCTAGAGCAATAGAAAATAAAAGATTTCTTGTTCGATCTACCTATAATGGAATCAGCTCCATCATAAGTCCATCTGGAAAACTATTAAAAGAATTAGGAACAAACGCAAGAGGTTATTTAGCTAGAAAGATTCCTCTCATAAAGGAACAAAGTTTTTATTCAAAATACTATTCTAAAATTAACTTTATTTATTACATGATTTTTTTTGCAATACTCCTCTTATTTATTAAAGAAGCTAGAAAGAAGTGACATAAACTTCTTATTGTCTCTTGGAGAACCAACAGTAATTCTTAGGCAATTGCCAAGCAATTTATCCTTTGGAAAAGATTTAACAATCAAATCCTTAGACTTTAAAAAATTAAATAGTTGAACAGCTTTCTTTAGCTTAATAAGTATAAAGTTAGAATCAGAAGGGAACACTTTTAGATCAGGAAAATCTTTCATGTATTTCGAAACAATAGATCTTTGCTCCTTAATTACTTTAAGTTGTGGATTGATAGCTGAGGCATCTTTAAAGAAACTACCCGCTACAAGTTGTGAAAATGCAGAAATATTATACGGCAGCCGTATGTTCTCTATGCTATCAATAAGTCTTTTGTCTCCCAAGATAAATCCTAGACGTATTCCTGCGAACCCAACCTTTGACATAGTCTTCATAATCAACAAATTCTTGTTTTGTTTTAGCAAAGAAATGCAGGAGGTATTTGAATAATCAGAATATGCTTCATCTACTACAACGAGGCCCTTTGAATATTTAATAATTTTTAGAATTTCTTCTTTCTCGAACGAATTACCAGTTGGATTATTAGGGCTTGCAATAAAAATTATGTCTGGGTCATGAGCATCAATTTTCTTCAGTACCTTTTGAGTATTCAGTTTGAATTCTGAAGTTAACGAAACGCTAACACCTTTTAATCCTAAACCCTTGGTTAAAATTTTATACATCGAAAAGCTTGGTTCCAAATAAAGAACCTTAGAAGATTTACCAGTCAGAGTTAGCAGCAAGTTCAGTATTAGCTCATCTGATCCATTGCCAAGGAGAACTTGACCCTTCTTTAAACTATAAAAATTTAATATATCTTTTTTTAGCTCTAACTGAAGAGGATCCGGGTACCTATTTAGGTTCAGCTGATTATTAATTTTATTCAAATTAACACTCGCAATGGAAGACTTCTTCTCTAGAAGTGCCACCTTTATCATGTCTTTATATTCAAAGGGAGACTCATTCGCATTCAATCTAAACGTATAATCTGTTTTATCAGGGGAATAAGACTTAAAGCCTTTTAAAGATTTTTTTAATCTAATCTCCATACTCTTTATCCTTATATAGTCTCACTTGAACAGAATTGGCATGACCATCTAGGCCTTCTTCTTTTGCCAAGCTAATAACATGTCTTCCAAGGGAATTCATTCCTCTTTTTGATATTTGTGTATAACTAGAGTATTTAATAAAGTCCAAGACACTTAGGGGTGACGAAAATCTTGCACTACCGGCCGTTGGCAGAACATGACTTGGTCCTGCAATATAATCACCAAAGGCTTCACCCGAATTCTCACCAATAAAAATAGAACCAGCATTTAAAATCTCTTTTTCAATATCAGCAGGTCGTCTGACAAAGATTTGAAGGTGTTCAGGTGCAAAGACGTTGGAGAACCTTATGCAATCCTTCAAGGTTTTTAAAACATAAATCCTTCCATTTCTTTTAAGTGACTCATTAATAATCTTTGTTCGCGTCAAAGAAGATGATTGAATCTTAACTTCTTCTGCAACAGCGCTAGCAAGTCTCACTGAACAAGTTAAACAAATTGCTGAAGATTCTACATCATGTTCTGCTTGTGCGATTAGGTCTGCTGCAATATATTTAGGGTTAGAAAAAGTATCTCCAATAACTAAAACCTCGCTTGGGCCTGCAACCATATCAATATCAACTTTTCCGAAAACTTTCCTTTTTGCAGTTGCTACAAAAATATTTCCAGGACCAACAATCTTGTCCACTTTGTCAATACTATTTGTCCCATGCGCTAGAGCTGCAATTGCTTGAGCTCCGCCTACTTGAAAGATATTTTCTATACCAAGAAGTTGCGCGGTAAATAAAATTGCAGGGCTAATTCCATTCTTACCAGGAGGTGTTACAACAGATATCTCCTTGCAACCGGCAACCACGGCCAGCGCACCAGTCATAATAAGACTAGAAGGATAGGATGCAGTACCTCCAGGAACATATATTCCTACTCTTTCAATCGGGCCAACTTTCCATCCCAAGATATTATCTAAATTATCCTTATATTT
>CAJIYY010000073.1 GCA_905181755.1 Candidatus Dadabacteria bacterium UBA1144 | reverse complement strand
TTTATAAAAGTCGTAAGCCCCAAATAAGTTCCCGTGGTCAGTTAGTGCAACAGCAGGCATTCCTTGTCTTGCTACCTCTTCAAATAGCTCATCAAATTTAATTGCTCCGTCTAGCAATGAATACTGTGAATGAAGGTGAAGATGTACAAAATTATTTTTCATTAAGTTAATTATAATTATAAACAATTAAATAAAATTTTGACACAGTGATGTTATATAATTGATAATTATTTTATTTGATGACAGAATAAAATCATATGTTTGAAAAAACTAAAGCCTTTTTTAAGGCCGTTAAAGATAAATTGACTAAAACCAGCGATGTTTTAACTTCTTCGATTGATAAAGTATTTAAATCAAAGATAGAGATTGATGAGGGAGTATTGGAGGATTTGCAAGAATCTTTAATACTTGCAGATGTAAGTTTCAAGTCTTCTGAAAGAATAATTGATAGTTTTAGGAGTAAGATTAAAGAACTTGAAAGTGATGAAGAGATTAATAAATTTTTCTATTTGACCCTGTTACAAAAAGAGATCCAGTCTATGCTTATAAGAAGTGATGGGGGAATGAATATTGATTCAGAAGACCTGTCGATAGTTATGGTCAGTGGTGTTAATGGAAGTGGAAAAACAACTACAATTGGAAAGTTGGCTAATATTATCGCCAAAGAAAAGAAGGTTATGATCGTGGCTGCTGATACTTTTCGTGCTGCAGCAATAGAACAATTAGAAGTTTGGTCCAAGAGAGCGGGGGTAGCTTTCTATTCGAGCGAAGCTAAAGACCCGGGGAGCGTTGTTTTCTCTGCAATCGAGAAAGCTAAGGCTACTGGTATAGAAGTCATGATAATTGATACAGCTGGGAGACTGGGAAACAACCAGGATCTAATGAGCGAACTATCAAAAATTGAAAAAGTCATAAGAAAGCAGCCAGGGGTGAGTTTTTTAGAGAATCTACTAGTCTTAGACGGTACCTCGGGTCAAAATGCTTTATCTCAAATAGAAAAATTCAATTCCATTACTAAGATTTCTGGAATCGTTATTACAAAGCTAGATAGTACTTCTAAGGCAGGGTTCGCCATATCTGCATCATATGATTACAGTTTGCCAATTAAGTTAATAGGAATTGGAGAAGGATTAGGAGATTTGTTGCCATTTGATGCAGAAGATTTTTCTAAAGCTCTCCTAGGTTTGGACTAGATATATGGATCAAAATAGCTTCATGAAGAAGGCGTTTGCACTTGCCAAGAAAGGAAGAGGCTCAACTGGATTAAATCCAATGGTTGGGGCAGTTTTAATAAAAGATAATAAGGTTATTGGAAAAGGTTTCCATAAGGAGTTTGGTGGCCCTCATGCTGAAGTTGTTGCTATAGCTGATGCGGAATCTAGAGGAAATGACGTAACTTCTTCTACGTTGGTGACTTCTCTTGAGCCGTGTTGCCACAAAGGAAAGAAGACCCCACCTTGCACAGATCTGATTATAGAGAAAAAGATAAAAAAGGTAATATATGGTTCCATCGATCAGAACCCGAAAGTTAAAGGTAGGGGCATAGCAGATCTTAGAAGGCATAGAATTGAAACAGTTTTTTTAGATTATGAGAAAGAAAATAGATTGCTTAATAGAGGTTTTCTTAAAGTAGTTGCTAAAAATAGGCCTTTCGTTACTTTGAAGATATGTATGACTCTTGATGGAATGATTTTTAACAAGGTCTCAGGAAGTCCCAACATTGGTGATGAAGAGCAGTTGACTCATTCAAATAAATTACGTGCAGAATTTGATGCCATTCTTGTTGGTGTGGAAACTATTATCAAAGATAACCCTCGCTTAACGTATAGAGGAGCTAAAAGTTCCACAGAAATACAGCTAAGACCTGTAGTTCTAGATTCAAATTTACGGACCCCTTTGGATAGTAAAGTAGTTAAGCTTAGAAATAATCCTATAATATTTACAAAACTTTCTCAGGATTCCTCGAGAGCAAAGAAATTGATAGATCTTGGATGTACTGTCATTACAATGCAAGACTTGAGCCCAAAGAAGGTCTTGCGAAAACTTTTAGATAACAATCTGGCGACTATTCTTGTAGAGGGAGGAGCAAAAATATTTTCATCTTTTCTTGAATCTAATATATTTGATGAACTTATTGTTTATTATGTAAATAGCTTTATGGGTAATTCGGGTCTTGGTGCAACTAATAGCTTAAGTAAGGAATTTAACAAATTAAAAGATAGGAATTGTACTATTAAAAAAATGGGCAATTCTACAGTGATGGTTTTTAATTAATGAAAGTAGGAATATTTGGTGGCTGTTTTAATCCAATCCATTTTGGACATGTATCTTTAATTCAAGAGATTGCATCAGATTTTAGTTTTGACAAAATTCTGATAATTCCGAACATGAACCCCTACTATAAGAAACATACACCAGTTAGCTTTCAATCCGTGTCAAATATGATTGAATTGGCAATACCAGAAGGTATCCCTTACGAGATAAGTAGCTTGGAGTCATCACCGAATATGGAACATACTACTTACGAGACGCTTACATCTCTAGCGAAGAATCAAGTTGGTAATGAAATGTACTTAATAATAGGAAGCGATCAATTTTTAGAGCTCTCCAATTGGAATAATTCAAAAGAGATTAATAAAATAGCCCATGTGATTGTAGCCGTTAGAGGTTCCCATATGGTTGATATCGATGATTCTAATTTATTAAAGAATGCTTATAAAGAAGTTAAATCAGATTCTTTTGCTCGCTGTTTTGTTACAGACAAAAACAGAGAGCTGTTCTTCTATAATTTAAAAGAGAAGTTCGACATTTCTTCTACGGCTATACAGGAGATGCTGTCGCATGGTAAGATTGAAGAGGTTAAGAAATTTATTCACCCTATGGTGTTGAGTTTTATTTTAGAAAAAGGTTTGTATGTAAAATAATGGAAGTTCTAGATTTTGTTAAGCATGTTTACTCGTCTCTTGACGAAAAAAAAGCTGAAGATATCGTAGTTCTGGATATTAGAAATCTTTCCTCTATCGCAGACTATTTTGTTATTGCAAGTGCTGACTCTGAAAGAGGAGTAAGGTCCTTGGCAGAAAATCTTTCTAGAGAAATTAAAAAAAAATTTAAGATAAAAGTAAAAATTGACGGTGCAGATGATTCTAGATGGGTAATAATTGATAATGGGGATGCTATGGTCCACATCTTCCACTCAGAAACAAGAGCTTTATATGATATTGAATCATTGTGGTACGAAGCTAAAAAAGTCTCAGGTCTTTAAGGGTTTATTTTTTTGGTCTTCTTATAAAGGCTGGAATTTCAAAATGTGCATCATCTCCTAATGGATGGAGGTCGTCAATCTTCGTGCTCTCGCTTGCATCATTTTCGTCATGGTCGAGCCCGGTCATTATCTCATCATCCAGATTTAAGCTGATTTGATTTTTGTCTTCCTCTTTTACTTCTTCCTTGGAAGCAAGAGGGCGAGAATTGCCGTCAATCCCAGTAGCTATTACCGTAATTTTGACCCTGTCTGCCAAAGCTTCGTTGACCACTAGTCCAAAAATTAATTCTACGTTAGGGTTCGCTTTAGATTTTATATGATTACATGCTTCATTTAACTCGTCTATTGTAAAGTTGCTTGATGCGGTAACATTAATAAGAATCCCGGTTGCTCCCTCAATGGAAATATCTTCAAGCAAAGGACTAGTAATGGCATTTTCTGCAGCTTCTATAGCTCTTGATGTCCCTTCTCCCTCCCCGGTACCCATTAAAGCTTTCCCCCCGCTTTCTTTCATTATTTTTTTAACATCAGCAAAATCGACATTGATAAAACCGGAGCCAACAATTATGTCTGCGATTCCCCTAACAGCATTTGTTAGAACATCGTCAGCAGCTTTAAAGGAATCTAGGATTCCTGAGATTTGTTGAACCTCATTCAATTTGTCATTAGGTATAACAATTAAAGAATCCACTTCTTTAGCCAGCTCCTGTATACCGTAGTCAGCTTGAGCAATTCTTCTGTTTGCTTCGAAGGTAAATGGCTTAGTAACGATTGCGACAGTTAAGGCGCCAGCTTCTTTGGCAAGTTTCGCCACGACAGGAGATGCTCCAGTACCTGTTCCTCCTCCCATACCTGCTGTTATGAATACCATGTCAGAACCTTGAAGTGCCTCAGTTATATCATTTTGATCAGCCTTAGCACACTCATTTCCAAGCTCAGGATTTCCTCCAACACCAAGACCTTTCGCAATATTTTTTCCTATCTGAATTACACGTTTAGCTTGAGATTTCTGTAAATCTTGAAAATCTGAATTAATAGCAATGAATTCGACTCCCTCAATCCTATTGTTAATCATGCTATTAACAGCATTTCCACCAGCACCACCAACACCTATAACCCTGATTTTTGCTCCAAGATTATCAAAAAGGTTTTCTTTGGGTGCTCCGGCAATTTCACTAGAGAATTCAAAAGTTGGCATATTAACTCCTTTGTTTAGTTACAATATGTAGTATGTTGGAAAAAAGTAACTACCATATTTAGTAGTATATAATAAAAAAACTAAAAAAGCACTATTTAGAAGAGATCAGAGAACCAAGTTTTCATAGAGCTAAATACTTTTTTGAATACCTGAGCTTCTCTTATTCTAATTTTTGAGCTTTTAGCAGCCTCTTGGTTGTTTGAACCCCATATTAATAGCCCTACTCCTGTAGCGCACTCAGGCTTAGAAACGAGTTCTTCAAGACCTGTGATTTGGTTTGGAACGCCAAGTCTAACTGGCATATTAAGTATTTTTTGAGCTAGATAGTCTGCTCCTTTGATAGCCATTGAGCCTCCAGTTATTACACAACCTGCAGGAAGCATGTCGTGATAACCTGATCTCATTATTTCTCTTCTTGCCATTGTAAAAATTTCTTCAAGTCTTGGTTCAACAATATTTGCCAATTCTAGCTGGCTAATTTTTTTTCTTCCAGTTCCTGCGATTTTATCAATTTTAATCTCGTCATCTCCATCAACTAGGTCAGCAGATGCTATTCCATATCTCTCTTTTATTTCTTTTGCAACCTGCTTAGAGGCTCCTAAACCAAAGGAGATATCATTATCTAAAAAGTCGCCACCAATTGTAATATTGCTTGTGTATTTAATTGCACCATCTGAGAAAACTGCAATGTCTGTTGTACCACCACCGCAGTCAAGAAGAACAACCCCAACATCTCTTTCATCTGAGGTAAGGACTGCTTCGCTTGAGGCAATTTGTTCTAAGACTAACGACTGAACATCTACACCAGAGTTGTGAACGCACTTTACAAGATTTTTTGCTTGAGTAACTTGTGCTGTTACCATGTGAATTTTAGCTTCGAGCTTTACACCGTATAACCCTATAGGGTCTTTTATCTTTCTTTCCCCATCTACAATAAATTCTTGCGGCATTACATGTATTACTTCTCTGTCCGCAGGCTGTGAACCAGCTGTAGCTGATTCTATGACTCTATCAAGATCTCTCTTCGTCACTTCGCGATTTCTTAGGGTTATCATCCCGTGACCATTAAGGCTTCTTATGTGCCCTCCTGCAATACCGACTATCACACTTGTAATTTCTGTTCCTGACATCTTTTCGGCATCTTCTATAGCCCGTCTTATTGAATCAACGGTGCTATCGATATTAAGGACTATTCCTCTTTGCAAACCTTTTGAGGGATAAGAGCTAACTCCAATAATTTCTACATCGCCAGGGGCTCTGACTTCAGCTACTAAACATAAAATTTTTGTTGTACCAATATCTAGGCCAACAATTACATTACTTTCTGCCATTTATGCCATTATAATCCTAAAGATTATAATTTACAATACCCTTATTTATATTACTAATATCTATATAGGATTCTTTCATTTTCTTCTTTCTACCATCTTCCATTATTAAGCTGAGGTTAGTTATTTTTTTCTTTATCTCACCATTGCCTAAGTAAATTTCTGTGCCATCAATAGTAAAAATAGAAGTCCCCATAATTTTATCAATTAAGATTTCAGATATTTCTTTGGCGTTGAAGATCTTTTCACTTATCAGAATTTTCAATAAAAATACTCCTTCCTTTATGTCAGATTCAGACCTAGCAGACAGTATTGGGTAACTTCCTTTTAGGTATTGACCTATGTCAAATATAAGATTTGAGTCTGCATCGATATGTCCAGCTCTATTGTCAATGTTGGCTTCCATTAATATATGTTTTTCTTCAACTACTATCCTAATTCTTCTAAGCGAGACTTGCTGGTAGGAAACCCTTTTGATTAATTTTATGCTCATAATTTTTTCAATAGATTCGTTTTTGTTATGAAAAGCTAATAGCTTCTTGTAAACTTCAGAAGTTTTTCGTATTTCTTCTGCAGTTACCAAGTTGTTCCCTTCTACGTCTATGTCTAGAACAAGGCAGAATACGGGAAAGTAGAGATATAGAGAGATGATAATTACTATAGATGCAATAGCTTTTTTAGTCATTCGTTAACAATTTTCACCTCTGTAGATAAGGCAACTCCCTCTTTCTCCAATGATATTTTTTGGATCTTTTTAATTAAATTATGGATGTCTTCTGTTGTGGCCTTTCCAGTATTAATTATATAGTTCGCATGGAGCTTGGAGACTTCTGCACCTCCAATAGATAGGCCTTTTAATCCTAAGCGCTCAATTCTTTCACCAGCTGCACAGTCCTTATTGTTTATAAACACACTGCCAGCGCTTGGGTACTCTACAGGCTGTGTGTTGTTTCTATGCTTAATATACTTTTTTATGTTTTCTCTGGCCTGTTCGGTATCACCAATCTTCAATTTAAATTTTGCCCTGAGGATAATATCTCTTCTTGTAATTGAACTACTTCTATAGTTGAATTCAATTTTATTTCTGGGCACTTCTACTTCTATGTTCTTTTTTAAAAAACATATTGACTCTAAAGATTCTGATATTGTTCCACCATTTGCTCCTGCATTTGTTATAAGAGCACCACCTATTGTACCTGGTATCCCGCTCGAGAATTCAAACCCTACTAGACCTTTTTTTAAAGTTTTACTAAGGACTAAGGCTAGGGACGTTCCACACTCAACAGTTACTTCTTGATCTTGTGAAAAAGTAATCTTGTTAAGCCTTTTAGTACTTATCACTATTGTTCTTGATAGCTTTAAGAAAAGAGTATTTGAACCATTTCCAGATATATAGAATCTTATTTTTCTTTTCTTAACCTCTTCAATAACGACTTTAAACTCTTCTAAGGATTGAGGATATATCATCAAAGGTGTAGTTGCCCCAACTGTCCAAGACGCATATTCGCTCATGCTATAGTTAAGAGCATGCTTGATGTTGTTTTGAATTAAAAACTCTACCGTTGAATTAAAATCTTTTTTTGAGTTTGATTCCAACATCACGAATGTCACCTGCTCCCATAGTAAGAATAGTATGTTTTTTATAGCGAATCTTTGAAATCAGTTTATTAATCAACGATTCGTTGCTTTTAAAGAAAACGATATTTCGATTATACCTTTTTATCTCGTCATATAAACTTTCTTCCTTTCTGTTCTTATTCTCAAAAGCCGAATATGTATCAACAAGGTAGACCGCTTCCCAGGCGCTTAGTTCAGCGACAAATTCTTTTAATAGGATTGCAGTTCTAGAGAATCTATGAGGTTGGAATACCAAAATTATTGGGCTATCTTTAAAGTTCTTAGCCATATTCTCTCTTATTGCTTTTATGGCAGTGGGATGATGAGCATAATCATCAATAATTCTAATATTTTTATTATTCATGATTGTTTCGAACCTTCGCTTAGGAGCCCTACATTCTCTAGTACTTTTTTGTATTTCTTCTAAATCTATTTTTAGTTCTAGTGATAAAACAATAGAGGCTACAAGGTTGTAGGCATTAAATTCACCGTATAGTTTTGAGCTAAAAACTCCTATTTTTTTTTCATTTCTATAAAGCTCTACGGCGACATTTTTTGTTCTTAAAATTTTAAAAGTATATTTGTTGGAAGGATCTATTCCCTTGCCAAATTTAATAATTTTTTTTGAAGAAACTTTTTTTAACACTTGCCTTAGCATTGGTGAGTCATTATTAACTATGCACTTGTTCTTAGTGTTTATAATAAATTGCTTAAATGCCATTAAAATCTTCTTTTCAGATCCATAAAAGTCTAGATGGTCATTGTCTATATTGGTTACAATTGAGATTGAGGAGTTTATATGATTGAAGCTATTATCGCTCTCATCACCTTCAATTAAACATAAATTAGAAGTTCCTTTTTGAAAGTTTGATTTTAATATTTTATCTTCAGCTCCAATAAATGACGTTAAACTTATTCCAGAATTTTCAATAAGCAAGCGCGAAATTGATGTAGTAGTGCTCTTGCCGTGACATCCTGTAACCGTTATATTTTTCATTTTTTTTGTGAAGAAACCTAGAGCTTCACCCCGTTTGAGAATCCTTATTTTGTTTTTTTTTGCTTTAACAATCTCTGGATTATTCATTTGTATAGCGGATGAGTAAATAACTAAATCCTGACTTTCAACATTCTTTGAAGAGTGTTTGCCCATTATGCTGCAACCTAAAATCTTGAGTTTCTTAATTACAGCATCTTCCCCTACATCGGATCCAGATATTGTATGTCCCTCTGAATGAAGGAACAATGCCAGAGAGCTCATTCCAATACCCCCAATACCAATAAAGTGAATTGCTTTAGTTTGTTTTTTAATCAAAATCCTTAAGAATCTCCTTTGCAATTTTTTCAGCCCCACAATTTTTATTTAAATTGCTGTAGCTCTCAAGGGCTTTGGCCATGCCCTCGCTGATGCTTTTGTTATACAAGAGCTCTTCAATTTTAATCGTAAGCTCCTCACTGGGGTTTTCTTCTAAATGGATAAAAGCTAGCTTATTGTCATATATTTCTTTAGCGTTTAGATATTGATGATTACCAGAAGAATGTTTTATTGGTATATATATTGATGGAACTTTAAACTTAAGACTTTCTGCAATAGTACTAGCGCCAGCTCTTGATATTAGAACTTTTGATTTAGAATAGAATTGATCTATGTTCTCTATAAATTCGTAGACTTCAAATTCAAAAAAACTAAAATTTTCTTTCATAGATAAGTAGAGCCCCTCTGTTGCCTCTTTGTTCTTTGACCCACATTGATGAGTAATCCTGAGTTGCTTAAGGCCTGACTTTGAAGATGCAATTTTTTCCAATAAGCTCCTGACCGATTGGGCAACTTTGGAGTTGATAATCGCCGACCCCTGACTTCCCCCAAGTATTAAAAGGTCTAGGCTCTTATTCTTAAGAACCTTATTGTCTAATTCTCTTATAGGAAAACCAGTTCTTATACATCTTTTTTTGTTAAAGTATTTTGTAGAATGATTGAAGTTGATGAATATTTTTTTGCAAAATTTAGAAATAATTTTATTGGATAATCCAGGAACGGAGTTTCCTTCAATAATATAAATTTTTCTATTTAAAATAAAGCCCGCAATCGCTACCGGTAAAGATACAAAGCCACCCGTTCCCACAATTGCATCTGGCATAAACGTAAAAATAATCTTCAAAGACTCGATTACTGATACTGCAAATAAGAATAATGACTTTATTTTGTAAATAAAAGATTTACCAATAAAACCTATAGAGTTAATTTTATACGTTACATCGTTCCCATGAGAAGCAGGAACAAAAATCTTACTGTTTGTGCTATTTATGAGCCTAGTTTCAATAGTATTATCAAGACTTTTTATATAGTCCATTACTGCCAAGGCTGGATAAATATGACCCCCAGAAGCCCCAAGTGTAATTAAAATTTTCTTCAATTTTTTCCCTTATCAAGGGCTAAAACAAGACCCAGTGCGAATAATGTAAATACTAGAGAACTTCCACCATAGCTAATTAGAGGAAGTGGTACTCCCTTGGTAGGCATTAAGCCAATAGTAACTGAAATATTTATTATAATCTGTAGCGAGGTGAGAATTATAATCCCAGAAATAAGATTTCTAGAGAATAAGTCTTTCGCTCTTTCTAGCATTTTAAATCCGCTATATATTAAAATTCCAAAAAGGAATACTAAGGTTAGGCTACCAACAAATCCCAGCTCTTCTGCGATTATTGAAAAAATAAAATCATTATGTCCTTGAGGAAGAAAGAAAAGTTTCTGTGAACTATTCCCCAGCCCTACACCAAAAAATTTTCCCTTAGCAAAGGAAACAAAAGACTGAATAATTTGGTAGCCACTTCCTTGAGGGTCTTCGTAGGGATTCAAGAATGACATCACTCTCTTCATTCTATATGGAGCTATATATATTAGGCTTAGAAAAGAAGAAGCTAGCAAGATAAAGATGCTCAATATATGTGTAAATTTTGCTCCAGATATTATTATCATAGCAAATATCGTTGCACAGATTAAAACAGTATTGCCAAAATCTGGCTGCATAAGTAGCAGGGTAAGATATGGAACACAAGGAAGGAAGGTCGACACTACGCCGATTTTGAATTCTTTAACTCTGGTGTTCTTAATGTTTAGATGCTGAGCGATGAATATTAGGAGCATGTATTTCGCTATTTCAACTGGTTGTATGGAAAAAGAAAGGAATTGTATCCATCTTGTTGCACCACCAGATTTTTTTCCAAGCATTGGAACATAAACTAAGACTAAAAGTATGATTCCAACGGCATAAAACAACTTGTAGTTCTTTGACAGGAAATTTGTGTTTATATTTGAACAAATAAGCATGGTGACCAAACCTATAGAAAGAAAGAGACTTTGTTTCTTCAAGTAAAAGAACGAGTCAGCATGGTTTTCCATAGCGATAATGGAACTTGAGCTGAATACCATTATAAGACCAATTATTGAGAGTACAATTATAGAAACAACGAAAAGAATTCTTGGTTCCACTGATTCAAGATAGTTCTTTAACATACTTTTTAAATACCTCTCCTCTTTGCGAATAAGAATTAAATTGGTCAAAACTAGATGTTCCAGGACTAAAAATTAGGGGACCTTTTTTGTTGGACTCTTTTAACCCCTTCCTAACTGCTTCGTATAGATTTGGAGCTAAGTATATTTTATTTTTATCGAAAACTTTTGCTAGTTCAAACTTGTTCTCGCCAAACAGAATTAAAAGTACAACCTTTTTTCTAATAGGGGCAAGCAAGCTGCTGTAGTCTAATTTTTTATCTTTCCCTCCCATTATCAAGACAATATTCTTTTTAAAACTTTCTATAGCTACTTCAGTTGCTTGTGGAGATGTAGATTTTGAGTCATTTATTATCTCTCTGTTCGTACCAATTCTCTCCAACCTGTGAATAGGAGGTGAGAATTTTTGAATTATCTTAAGCTGCTTGTTCGTCACTTCTTTGAATAGTGAAAATATGTTTAAAGAAAAAAGTATATTTTTGATATTGTGAGGACCAATAAGCTTTATTTCCTTTTTTATAATCTCCATTCCCTTTATTATAATTTTATCATTAGTTGTATAAATTTCCTTGCTTTTTAAAGGATCAATTACTGTTCCTTTGATCCTAGTGTTGAGAATAGCACTCGAGTCAATTATAGCATAGTCAGTAATAGTAGAATTCTTGAAAACTTTTTTCTTTGATGCAACATATTCTTTCATGCTTAAGTGATGATCGAGATGATTTTCAGAGATATTTAGGAGGACTGAAACATTAGGATGAAACTTTGAATCTATAAATTGCAATTGGAAGCTACTTGTCTCAATTAATATCAGGTCATATTTAGAGTCGTCTTCTGCGGCTTTGATTAATGGAGTACCGATATTACCACCCAAAAAAACTTTGAGTCCTGAGCTTTTTAGTAAATCGTAAGTAAGAAGCGCTGTTGTTGTCTTCCCATTTGTTCCTGTTATTGCAATTAGGGGCTTCGATATAAATTCAGCTGCAAATTCAATCTCACTTATAACTTTTATTTTGGCTTTAATTGCTTTTTTTATATTTTCATTTCTTAGACCTACGCCAGGACTTACAATAATTCTATTACAGTTGCGCAAGTTCTTTTGGAATTCTTCAGGCTTATTACTATTGTCATCGAACGTAGAAAAAGGAATCTTTCTTTTTGTGCAGAATCTGGCCAGCTCCTTCCCCGTTTTGCCCATTCCATAAATTAAAATTTTTTTCATATTATCTTATCTTCAGTGATGCAATTGAAATTAAAGCTAATAAAATTGATACTATCCAAAACCTAATAACAATTTTAGATTCAGAAACACCTAGTTGCTCGAAGTGGTGATGCAAAGGAGCCATCTTAAGAATCCTTTTCTTGTATAATCTAAACGATATAATTTGCGCTATTACAGATAGTGCTTCAATTACGAAGATTCCTCCTGATATTAATAGTAAAACTTCTTGTTTGATGATTATCGAAACTAATCCTATAGTCGCGCCTAGCGGTATTGAACCAACATCTCCCATGAATATCTGAGCGGGATTTGAGTTAAACCACAAGAAGCCTAATAGGGCGCCTAGTATTGCAGAAAGAAGTACAGTTATCTCTGCAATATCTCTTAAAAAAGGAAGATAGAGGTATCCAGTGTAAATTATATTTCCCCCAATATAGGCCAATATAGTAATTGCTCCAACAGTACTTAGGAGTGACCCCGTTGCAAGTCCATCAAGTCCATCAGTCAGGTTAACAGCGTTAGCTGATCCTAAAATTATTAAAAAGCACAAGACATAATAAAACGAACCTAGATTAAAAAGTTCCTTGGTGAACGGCAGACCGATGAAGGTGTTGCTGTATATTTGACTTGAATACAGAAATCCATTGCTGTCTTTTATAAAGAATATTATTATTGTTAATGTTATAATAATTTGTATAGAGATTTTCTTAAAAATTGTAAGCCCTTTACCTTTTTTAAGCTTTATAAAGTCATCAGCAAAACCAGAAAGTGCAAAAGCTAAATAGGAAACTAAAATAACCATAAAATTGGTATTGTTAAAATTTCCAAATAAAAGTGATGATATTAATATGCTCCCACCAATAGCAATACCTCCCATGTTGGGCGTACCTTTCTTTTTTTCATGACTCTTAAGATATGAACTTATATTTTCTTTAAAATTCTTATTATTCATTAGCTCTATAAACTTTGGGGTAAAAAAGATTATTATGAAAAAGGAAGTTATCCCAGCTAAGGATGAGCGAAAAGTTATATATTGGAAAATATTTAAAAAACTTAAAGAACCAACAAATAAATCAAACAAATAATAAAACATTACAATCCTAGGAAGTTAAATATTTTTTCCATTTTCATACCCCTTGAGCCTTTAACTAGAATAACAGTGTTATCTAAAGAATTTAAATCTATATATTTTTTAATTTCGGAATGATCATAAAGTCTAATAAAAACCGTGCTAAGATCTAAGTTCTTAACATAATCATCGCTATGGTCACCATAAGCATAAAGTTGATCAAACTTATTTGCCTTAATCTGACTGCTTATTGACTGGTGTTCTATCGAAGATGATTCTCCAAGCTCCAGCATACTGCCAAGAATAGCTATTTTCCTTTTCTTTGGGAATATTTTGTTAGTCATTTCAATAGCACGCAGCATGGAGTCTGGATTGGCATTATATGTATCATCTATTATGATGTTCCCTTTCTTAAGCTCAGTAATTTTAAACCTATTGTTAATACCCTCAAATCCACCAATCGCCTCAACTATTTGGCTTAGCTCCATTCCTGCTTTAATTCCTAAGGATGCCGAAGCAAGCGAATTGTATATGTTATTAATACCTGGAGATTTAATCTTAACAGGTAGACTGGTACCGTTATAGTTCAGGTCAAATGAGGAAAAAGTTGAAGAAATATTACATGCTCTGATTTCCGCATCTGAAGTTATACCAAACGTTATTTTCTCACATTCCAGCTTAGAGTAAAAGTTTGCAAGGAATTTATCATCAAGATTAAAAGAGAAAGTAGATTCGGTACTAAAATACTTTGTTATATTAGACTTCTCCTTGAAAATATTCTCTTTGTTTAATAGGCCTTCTGTATGCCCCTTCCCAATATTAGTTATTGTGGCAAAGTCCGGCCTTGCAATTTCTGCTAATTTTTCTATCTCACCTACGGAGTTCGTTCCCATCTCAAGTATTAAGACCTCGTTCTCTTCCTCAAGGTTTAGTATTGTTAAAGGCATACCTATTTGATTGTTGTAGTTCCCTTCAGTTGATAAAACATTGTATTTTAGAGAAAGAATCTTGTTCAATATTTCCTTTGTGGAAGTTTTACCATTTGTTCCGGTTATTCCAAAAACTTTTAAATTTTTATTTTTGCTTATTATATAGGAAGCTAAATCTTGTATAAAGCTTAAAGTTGAATCTACAATTATTTGTTTTGGGAATTTATTTCTTTCACTGCTTATACAGAATTCGGCCCCTTTGTTTAGGGCATCAGGAATAAATTGATTTCCTTTAAAGTTTTCTCCATCTAATGCAACAAAAATATCCCCTTTTTCGATTTTTCTTGAGTCAGTAGATATATTTCTAAAGTTTTTAGCTTTTAGCTTTGGGTCAAGATACAGAATTTTCTTATAGTCTTTGATAAAATCTTCCATTAATATGTTGGCTAGTTTATTTTTTTTAGACATTTTTTTACTTCTACCTTATCTGAAAATTTATTTTTTTTACCCTTTATGTGCTGATATTGTTCGTGACCTTTTCCGGTAATTAACAGCAGGTCGCCAGTTTTTAAGCTTTTAGTTGCAAAGCTTATCGCTCGAGCTCTATTCGTGATGGTCGCTACTTTTCTTTTTTCAGAAATCTTAATTCCAGATGCTATATCTTTTATTATTTCAATTGGTTTTTCAAACCTTGGATTATCAGATGTAATTATTACTTGGTCGGCATGTTTAGATGCTATCTCGCCCATCAATGCTCTTTTACCTTTGTCTCTATCTCCCCCGCATCCAAAGACTACTATTAATTTCTTATTCTTAAAATTTTTCTTTATAGAAACTATTGATTTTAGTAAGGCATCTGGAGTATGAGCGTAATCTATAAATATTCTAAAGTCCTTGCTATGTATTTCCTCGAGCCTTCCTGGCGCGCCTGTGAACTCCTTAATTCCTCTATGTATTCTCTTTATAGAGAGCCCTTTAGTCTTAGAGAAAGCAAAAGATGCCAGTATGTTTTCAAAATTATAGTTACCAAATAGTCTTGTATCTATTGAGTATTCTTTTGTCTTTTCTTTTATTATTAGATTGGTTCCAAATTCTGTTTTTGTGCTCTCTTTTAGATAGAAATCTGCAGCTATATCTTTGATTGAATAGCTAACGACTTTAATGTCCTTCTTGATTTCATTAGCAATTTTTTTGCCATACTTGTCATCTATATTTACAACAGCTATCTTATTCTTTTTTTTGCTATTTTTTAAATGATAATTGAAGAGTTTTGCTTTACTTTTGTAGTAACTATTAATAGTTTTGTGAAAATCCAAGTGGTCCCTGGATATATTGCTAAAAATCGCAGAATTAAAATTAATTCCATCTACACGAGATAATTCAAGAGAGTGTGATGAGACTTCAAGAAAGACTTTCTTTACCTTGTCAGAGCACATATCTTTCAGAGTTTTATTTAATTCATATGAGTCAGGTGTCGTAAGTCTAGAGAGAATTTTCCTTTTTCCATAGGTTGTTTCAATGGTTCCGATTAAACCAGGCTTTTTCTCTTCCCATATTTTTTTTAATATATAGCTTATTGATGTTTTTCCATTTGTTCCTGTTATCCCACATAAATCTAATTTGTCTCCGGGGTTTGAGAATGACTCAGCACAGGAATGAGCATAGGCGATCCTGGAGTTAGGAACTATGTATACGGGAATTTTTTCTGATAAAGTCCCCATCTCTAGACTATCTTCTGTTACTATTGCACGCGCCCCATTCTTGATAGCATCTTTAACATAAAGACTGCCATCTTCTTTCTCTCCTTTGATGACAAAAAATACCCCACCTTTTTTTATATTCTTTGAATTGTTTGATGGAGAACCCAAGTTCTTAATCTTCTTAAGGGTCCTATTCTTTTTTGCGGCTTGCATAAGTTAAATTCCAGGCTCTAAAAATAGGCTTATCTCTTCTTGAAAGTTGTATTCGTTTCCAGGTTCCGGGGTTTGTTTCTTCACAAAACCATTTCCTATTATCTTAACTTTTATATTGTTATCTCTTGCAATTTTAATTGCATCTCTTTTCGCCTTACCTAAGAAAGAGGGAACATCTTTCGCCTTTGCAACAGTACTAATTCTTTGTTCATCTAGTAGGATCTTCTCGATAGTATTTTTGAAAACTGGTGCAGCCCATCGACCCCCGTAAGCATTGGCACCTTTTGGGTAGTCAATTGTTATAACACTAACCAGTTGCGGACTTTCAGATGGAGCAAATCCTATAAAAGAAACAATAAATCTTTCTTTTGAATAACCCCCCTTAGTTGCGAACTGCCCTGTTCCTGTTTTTCCTGAAACTCCAACCCCTTCAATTTGGGCTTTGTAGCCACCACCGTCTTCAACCACAGATCTCAATAAGAGGCGCATTTTTTTGCTTGTTGCATAAGACAAAACTCTTCTTCCCTGTTTATTTTCATGCTGGAACAGAGTTCTGCCTTTGGAGTCTACAATCGACTTAATTAAGTATGGTTCAATTGAGATTCCTCCGTTGGCAATAATTGAAAGTGCTTTTGCAAGCTGTAAAGATGTCACAGACATTCCTTGACCAAAGCTTATATTGGCCGCTTGTATTTGACTCCATTTGTCTGGACTAGCAAGTATTCCAGATGCCTCCCCAGGAACTTTGATGTTGGTTTTAGATCCGAAACCAAAGCGTTTAAGATAACTATAGTATTTTTTATTTGATATCTTTTCAATAATCTTTGATGCACCAATATTACTAGAAAATCTTAGTACCCCTGAGACATCAAGCTTTCCCTTTTTGTTGATGTCATGTATTACATATTTACCAATTCGTCTTTGACCGTTTTCGCAATCGATTATAGTCTCATCATCTACAACCTGATCATTAATTGCTGAAGCAACAAGAAAGCTTTTCATGACCGAACCAGGTTCAAATGTATTCCAAACCGGAAGATTCCTTTTTGTAATTAAGTTCTTATATTTGGAATATTTGTTTGGATCAAAGAAGGGGTAGCTCCCCATAGCATATATCTCACCCGTATTAGGATTTATAATTACTCCGTAACCTCTTAGCGCCTTAGACTTCTTAACCGCCGAAGCAAGTTCTTTTTCTAAAATAAATTGATATTTACTTTTAATTGTTAGATTTAGATTTGCACCATCATCAGGATTCTCAGTCGCTGCAAAATTATCCGTAATAATTTTTCCTTTTCCGTCTTTTGTTAAGGTGATTACCTTTTTGGATCCAGCTAGTTCTTTGTTAAATTTAAATTCTATTCCTTCTATGCCGACCTGGTCTAAATTTGTGTGCCCTAGAAGTTGTCCAGCAAGGTGGCCAAAAGGATAATCTCTTTTGTATTCCATTTTTATTGATACACCTCGAAGGCCCAATGAAAGAATCTTCTCCCCCTCTTTGTGCGTAGCAAGCCTTTTTATCCATACAAAGTATTTTCTACTATCCAGCTTCTTTAAGATTTCTTCTTCTGGAATCTTTAGCACCTTGGATAATGTCTTTGAGTAATAAGGCTTATCTTTAATCTCTCTGGGATTAAGATGTATAGACGGATAGGCAACGCTAACTGCTAATATTTTCCCGTCAGCATCTCGAATTTCCCCTCTGTTACCTAATAATTGAAATGGATTAGTCTGAATTCGAGAAAATTTTAGAGGTTGTTTGTTGTCGACTAGTTGGAGATAAAATATTTTAGCACTTATTACAATTAGGAATAAAAAAATACAAAACTTAATAAGATTAATTCTCTTCTTTAGCTCAGAGTCTTTTTCTTTGAGTTCATTGATAAAATTATTCATTATTAATTCTTATTAAATCCCTCTGACTTGGAAATTTCATACTATTCTTTCTAGCTAGTGATTCAATCCTTTCATGTGACTTGAGCTTTAAAGTAAGACTTCGGAGTTTTTTGTTTTCTATTGAAATTTTCGAGTAAGTATTGATTGATTTAGTTAGCTCATACCCCAACTCAGTTTTGTAAGCTTTAAGCCCAACAATTGAAATTAATAAGAATATACTTATTGCAGCTAAGGCTATCCCTCTGCTTGCATGCTTAATCAATGAAACTATTTGAGTCCTATTTCTTTCTAGTGGGATTGAGCTTGCCCTCATTATATTGCCTCTCCAATCCTCATCTTTGCACTTCTCGAGCTTGGGTTCTCTAACACTTCTTCGACAGAAGGCCTGATTGGTTTTTTAGTAATTATTTTTAATGTTTGTTTCTTTTTGCAATCGCACATCATTCTTGATTCTGGACATAAGCACTTAGATTCAGATAGTTTAAAGAATTTCTTAACAATTCTGTCTTCTAGTGAGTGAAAAGTAATCACGACTAAGCGAGCGCCTTTGTTTAAGATGTACTCGCTTTTCTCTAGAAATTTCTCTATAGCATCAAGTTCGTTGTTCACTGCAATTCTTAATGCCTGGAAGGTTCTAGTTGAAGAGTTAATCTTGGAAGAGTTTTTATTGATCTTCTTTATTATTTTATTAAGTTCATCAGCTGTAGATATCTCACATCTTGTTCTTTGTCTAGCAATTTCGGAAGCAATTTTAAAATGATTTTTTTCCTCACCATAGTTTTTTAAGATCTCGGAAATCTTATCTACAGAGAAGGTGTTCACTATTTCATGAGCCGTAAGTTCTTGTTCTAGGCTTATTCTCATGTCTAGCTTATTTCCAGACTTGAAGCTAAACCCTCTATCAGCATTTAGAAGCTGATAGGTTGATATACCAAGGTCAAGAATAACTCCATCGACCTTTTCATTAATCAGCTTATCTATGTCTTTGAAGTTCCCACAAATAAACTCAATTTTATCATCAAACTTTGCTAATCTTATTTTTGCAAGCTTGATTGAATTAATGTCATTATCAAGACAAATAATCTTCTTTATGTCATTTCTGGTTTTTGATATTTGATCAGTGTGGCCTCCCATTCCTAGAGTCGCATCTAGATAAGTTCCATTTCTTTTTAAGTTTAGATTTTTAATTGCTTCATTCTTCATAACTGTAAAGTGATAATCAGATTCCATCTATTACCTCTCTACTTTTTTGAAATTTTTTAAAACTAGAAGTAAGGTTTTTGCTCCAACCCTTTTCTGACCAAATCTCAAATCGTGAGAGCATTCCCACAAAAACAGCCGAGTTACTTATTTTAAAATGTTTTCTTAAAATACTCGGTATCATAATTCTTCCTTCATTGTCTATCTCAGACTCATGAGCATTTCCAATTAAGTATCTTTCAAATTCAACAGTATCTTTTTTAAACTGTGGTAGTGATGAAATTTTTGATTCAAGCTTTTCCCATTCAGGCAAGGGGTAGCAAATTAGAGAGTTTTCAAAAGAAGAAAGGATTAGTGAACTTGTCTTATGCTTCAGTTTTAGATTGTCTCTAAATTTAGACGGAATACTCACTCTCCCTGTTTGTGAAATTTTGTGTATAAATTGACCTCTAAACATAACAAATCATAATATGCCAAAAAATGACAAAATACGCCATATATCTAATTTTATTAATATTTATAATCAAAGTCAAGGCTATGTTAAAGTAGAAGCTATGGCTTCGGTCAAAATTAAATTAAAGAAAAGAAGTGATATTGTTAAGTTTCAATTCTTGTATTCTCTTCATCAGCACTTAGGTTGGGCCCGCTCTAACAAAGAAATTCCGGAAGAAATTTCAATTTTTACTACAGATGACCTGGTAAGAGAAAACAAAAGAGTTGTCTTAAGCATTGGAAAATGGGTAAGATTAGAGCTTTTTTAGGCTTGCTCCCTTTCTTTTTTTATAAGGTTTATGAATCCTGTAATGCTACCAACTAGAGCTTTTCTTAGCCCACCAAAGTTGTCTGGGGCGTTAAGAAGTCTTGCTGAGTCCGGGTCAATCTTCGAGAGCTCAATTCCGATATCCTCTTCAGTGAAAATTTTTCTATCTAAACAGCTAGCTACACAGTTTTTCCAGAGCTCTAGCTGAACTATATGTTTCTTTAGAAGGTTTGGTGCGTCATTTCTTATAGCATGATGAGCAAATGCGAGCATTTTAGGCTTTCTTTCTAACATTAGATTTATTGAGCTGATGCCAGATTCTAGTCTGTATGGATGCGGAGTGGTAGGAACCATTGCTGAGTCCAGGCTTGGGATCAACATTCCCACAGAATCGCCACAAAACATAATTCCCTTTTTTTCTAACATAAAACTAAAGTGATGACTAGCATGCCCAGGAGTCTCTACCCAGTTAAATTCTAAATCATTAACTTTAATGTTGAAGGTCGAATCGTGAATCGAGATTATATTTTCTTCTTTAACAGGCATGGGCTTTTCATACATTTCTGCAACCCAACCCAATGTGTCTAGGGAGGATTGCCAAAGAACTTTATCTGGATCTACCAAATGGGGGGCTCCTCTTCTATGAACAATAATTTGGGTCTGAGGAAAAGACTCCATAAAAGTCCCAAGACCTCCAGAATGGTCTAAGTGAATATGTGTTAAGAAAACATATTTAAGATTTGACTCATTTACACCAAGGGTTTCGAGCTGCCTGATTAATTCTTTAATTCCACAGGTTGGACCTACATCTACAATAATGTAATCATTCTGTGCTTTTATTAGGTATGGGGCAATGAACTCCGATTCATTATCAACTTTTAAGTCAAGTTGCCATATGATGTCGTCAAGCTGCCTTATATTTTTTTCCATCAGAATAATTTATAATTCTAAAAGAAATTATTACCAAGTAAAGAGGAGAAAGAAATTTTTAATTTATTTTCTTCGCCCATAAAAGTTGGAATTCTTACTTTCTTTAGTAGAGTTCTGGGTTATCTAAGGGATTTGATAATCACTTTCTTCTTTGGAGCGAGCTTTGAAACGGATGCTTTTTATGTGGCATACAGAATTCCAAATTTATTTAGAAGGTTGTTGGCCGAGGGAACACTAAGCACCACCTTGGTTCCCTTCTTTACTGAAGCAAATTTATCAAAAGACAAACTTCTCTTTCAGACACTAAGGAACAACGTTTTCACTATAGTTTTTTCTGCACTCCTGATAATAACAGCTCTGTTTTATTACTTCTCAAGTGAGCTAGTAAATATTTTTGCTTTTGGATTTGATGATGAAACGAAGAATTTATCTTCGGAATTATTAAAAAGAATGTCCCCCTTTCTTTTCTTAATATCTTTATCGGCGCTTAATACCGGATTGCTAAATTCAATTAAAAGGTTTAACGCTCCGGCTTTCTCTCCTGTTCTGATGAACTTGGGTATTATCGGAACAATAACAGTTTCCTATTTTTACTTTACTATAGACATATACATCCTTTCTTATGCAGTGCTTTTAGGGGCATTGCTCCAGTATGCATTTCAAATTCCATTTATTTTAAAAAATAATCTTGGGTATGGATTTAATTTTAATAATGTCGTTAATTCTAAGACTAAAGAAATATTAAAAGTAATTTTCCCGCAGATTTTTGGGTTAGCAATCTATAATATTAATATCTTAATTAATACACAGTTTGCATCTTTTATGGAGAAGGGGTCTATAACTTATCTGTATTTGGCTGAAAGACTCATAGAATTTCCATTAGGTATTTTTGCAGTTTCTATAGCAACCACAACATTACCAGATTTAACCAAACATTATGTTAATAAAAATTTTTCAAAGTTCTCCGACACGATAAATGAAAAATTAAAATTTCTATTATTTTTGTCAACTCCTTTTGCGTTCGCCCTTATCATCCTTGGGCAAGATTTATGCTTTATTTTATATTCTAGAGGGGAATTTACTCTTGACGATGCGAATTTAACATATAGAGCTCTCCTTGCATATTCGTTTGGTCTTGTTTTTGTAGCCGGAGTAAGACTTCTTGTTCAAGCTTTTTATGCAACCAAGAATACTAAACTTCCTGTTCTTTTTGGAGCATACAACCTCGTTATAAACTTCTTTCTCTGCTACGCTTTGGGTTTTTATTTTAACCTAGGTTTTCTTGGTCTGGCACTTGCTTCCTCAGCTTCTTCATTTTTCTTGTTTTTATTTCTCATACTAAAGTTAAAAGATTTGTTTAATGAAATTAAACTAAAAGAGATACTGAAATATTTTATTTTAATATCTTCTATGTCTTCTTTTTCAATTCTTTTTAGTCAGAAAATCATCCAATACTTTTTTAATGACGCGAGTAAGGTCTTCAGCCTAACGCTTATAATACTTCTTTCAGCAGTAGCTTTTTGTTCCTTGTCTAGGATGATTAAGTTGAAAGAACTTAAGATGATTTTTAAGTAAATTATTATTGTACATACTTTCTTTTTTGCATTAATCTTAAAATATGAAAATTCTATTCTTAAATGGCCCGAATTTAAACATGCTAGGACAAAGGGAAGAGGATGTCTATGGAAAGCTCACTCTTGATCAAATAAACTCTTACATCCAAAAAAAAGCTGACTCTATGAATATAGAAGTCGATTTTTTTCAATCTAATGAAGAAGGTAAAATTGTTTCTAGGATTCAGGAATCTTCCGGAGTCGTAGACCATATTGTTATAAACCCCGCGGCATTTACTCATACTAGCATAGCAATTAGGGATGCCCTCTTGGCGGTTAAGGCTAGTTTTGTTGAGGTCCATCTTTCTAATATTTTTAGTAGAGAAGACTTTAGACAGCACTCCTATGTTTCTTCTATTGCGATAGGAGTTATCTCTGGCTTTGGCTATCAAGGATATTTAATGGCTCTTGATGCTTTAGATGGTTTAGATAAGTAATATTAATGAATCGTTTGTGGAATGTAAAAGATCCTGACAATAAAACTGTAGAACTTTTATCTTCTCAGCTGCATATTTCCCTGGAGCTTTCGACTTTTCTTGTTAATAGAGATGTTAATGATTTGAATAATGCAGGTGTCTTCCTAAGTCCCACGCTAGATAAGCTTCCGAATCCTTTTTTATTAAAAGATATGGAAAAGACAACTGATAGAATAATAGAATCAATTGAGAGCGGCGAGAAGATGGTCGTTTATGGAGATTTCGATTGTGATGGCGTAACTTCTACAACAATTCTCTATAGTTTTTTAAAAAGTGTAGATGCCAAAGTTGAATTTTACATACCAGAAAGAATAGAAGAGGGGTATGGAATTAACCTTAAGTCAATTAAGGGGTTGGCAAGTAATGGGGCCGGTTTAATAATTTCTACAGATTGCGGTATTTCCGAAAATGAATTAGTTGAGAATTGTAAAGATTTAAATTTAGATTTCTTAATTACCGATCATCATACCGTTCCCGAAACTAAACCTGATGCTTTTTCTATAGTGAATCCGCAGCAGAAAGACTGCGAATATCCTTTTAAGGAAATCTGTGCAGCTGGAGTAGTTTTTAATCTTATAATGGCTCTTAGGCAAAAGCTGAGAGATAAGGGTCATTTCGAGTATATTCAAGAACCAAACTTAGCTAGATATTTAGACCTGGTGGCTATAGGAACCATTGCTGACAGCATGCCCATAGTGGGAGTCAATAGAATCTTTGTTCATAATGGATTAAAAGAAATACCTAAAACTAAGAGGTTAGGTCTTTTAGCGTTATTAAAAAACGACAAAACTATTTATACGGCAAGAGATGTATCTTTTGGAATAGCCCCAAAGATTAATGCAACAGGAAGGGTTGGTAGGGCTTCTAATGCAGTAAGGCTCCTAATAGAATCTGAAGAGACTGAGGTTGAGTCTTTAATGCAGATAATTGATCAAGACAACAGCAGAAGAAGAATGATTCAAGAGAAGGTGTCTGCAGAGGCTTTTGTTCAAGCCAATTCTTTAATGAAAGAAAATCCTGATAGAAATTCCTTGGTTCTATCTTGTACTGATTGGCATCCTGGAGTTATCGGTATTGTTGCTTCAAAAATGGTGGAGAAGTACAATAGACCCTGCACTGTGATTTCAATAAATGGAGAGATTGGGAAGGGTAGCCTTCGAACAACCAACGGTATTAATCTATTTGAAGTACTAAAAGAATGTGATTCCTCGCTAATCCAGTTTGGCGGTCATGCAGGTGCGGCTGGAATTACGATAAAATTAGAAGAAATAGATAATTTCAAAGACTCTTTTGAGCGCTCTATTGAACTTTATGATTATGACTTTACCGAAACCATAGATGTGGATATGGAAATTGGTTTTGATAGTGTTAATAGTGATCTTATCGATGATATTAAGAAGATTGAGCCTTTTGGTAAGAACAATGAGGTACCAGTTTTTTTAACAAAAAATTTGGAAGTAAAAAGCGCGGAAACTTTAAAAGAGGGTAAACACTT
>CAJIYY010000072.1 GCA_905181755.1 Candidatus Dadabacteria bacterium UBA1144 | reverse complement strand
TTTTTTAATATTTTCTGAGAAATTAATTTACATTCCCATTCCAGGCATTCCGCCCATTCCCATAGGTCCACCAGGCATTCCGCCTCCGCCACCTGCAGGTCCGTCTTCAGGCCCAGGTTTTTCTACAATTAATGCTTCAGTTGTTAGAAGCAGCGCTGATACACTACCAGCATTCTGTATTGCAGATCTTGTAACTTTTGCAGGATCTACAATTCCTGCGGATAACAGATCGCAATATTCAAGTGTTGCTGCATTGAAACCGTATGAACCTTTAGATGCTTTGACTTTTTCAACAACAATTGATCCATCAGCTCCAGCGTTTTGAGCAATCCCTCTAATTGGTTCCTCAAGGGCTCTTCTGATAATGTTAACTCCAGCGTCTTCTTCATCATCACCGGTAGTAAACTTATCAAGACCTTTTATTGCTCTTACTAGTGCTACTCCACCACCTGGAACGATTCCTTCGTCTACAGCAGCACGGGTAGCATTTAAAGCATCTTCAACTCTAGCTTTTTTCTCTTTCATTTCAGCTTCAGTAGCGGCACCTACTAAGATTACAGACACACCACCAGCCAACTTAGCTAGTCTTTCTTGAAGCTTTTCTCTATCATATTCTCCAGAAGCATCTTGAACTTGAGCTTTGATCTGGTTTATTCTTGAACTTATTTCACTTTTCTTACCTGCACCACCGACTATAGTTGTATTGTCTTTATCAATTACAACTCTTTTGGCAGAACCACAGTGTTGTAGATTCGCGCCTTCAAGTGACATACCTGCCTCTTCTACAATCACAGTACCACCAGTAAGAACAGCTATATCTTCAAGCATGTCTGCTCTTCTGTCACCAAAGCCTGGAGCTTTAACAGCTGCAACTTTCAAGGTTCCACGCATTTTGTTAACTACAAGAGTTGCCAACGCTTCTCCTTCAATATCTTCAGCCATTATAAGAATAGGTCTTGAAGTTTTTGCTACTTCTTCTAATAGTGGGACTAGGTCTTTCATGTTTGCTATTTTTTTCTGATACATAAAAATGTATGGATCTTCTAGCTCAACAGTCATTCTTTCAGGCTCAGTTACCAAATAAGGGCTTAAATAGCCTCTATCAAACTGCATTCCTTCAACTATGTTAAGCTCTGTCTCTAGACTTCTTCCTTCTTCGACAGTGATAACTCCATCTTTACCAACTTTTTCCATAGCGTCAGAAATTATTTGACCAATTTCATGCTCTCCATTAGCTGATATAGTAGCAACAGATGCTATTTCATCTTTACCTTTCACTGGTTTAGATATTTTTCTTATTTCATCAATAACTGCCTGAACTGCCTTGTCGATCCCTCTTTTAAGTTTCATAGGGTCATGTCCAGCCGCTGTAAGCTTTATACCTTCTCGGTAAATAGCTTGCGCTAGTACTGTCGCAGTCGTAGTTCCATCTCCGGCAACATCGTTAGTTTTAGAAGCAACTTCTTTCACCATTTGTGCTCCCATGTTCTCGAACCTGTTTTCAAGCTCAATCTCTTTTGCCACAGTAACACCATCTTTTGTAACTACTGGGGCTCCAAATGTTTTTTCAATCAAAACATTTCTACCTCTTGGTCCAAGCGTAGCTTTTACAGCATTGGCAAGCTTGTCTACCCCTTCTTTTACTAAAGATTGGGCTTCTCTTCCAAATAAAATATCTTTTGCACTCATTTAAATTAACCTCCTAAGTTATTCTATAATTCCTAAAATTTCATTTTGTGTTAAAAAAACATACTCACCATCGGCAAGTGAAAGTTCCATTCCACCATATTTGTTAAATAGAACAGCGTCTCCCTTTTTGACGTCAAGCGGCATAACGGAGCCATCTTCAAGAAGTATTCCTGTTCCAACTGCAGCAACAGTACCTTCTTGTGGCTTCTCCTGAGTAGTACTTTCAGGGATTATTATTCCACCCTTGGTCTTTTCTTCGGGACTATTAATTTTAACTAAAACCCTGTCGTATAAAGGTTTGATATTCATGTAAAATCCCCTCCTTATTTTACTGTATAGTTATTAGATATATAGAAGATAAGCATGTTACTTGCTTTGTCAAGATATTATTATTAGGATTACCTACCGTCTCAATCAATGATGTTATAAATGGATATTTTAGAGAAATACAATTTAAATCAAAATCAGCTTAAAGCCGCTAAGCATATAAACGGGCCTGCGCTTGTTCTCGCAGGGGCTGGTTCTGGTAAAACAAGAATCTTAACACTTAGAATTTTGAATTTGGTAAAATCTAATTTAGCAGATAGTAATCAAATTTTAGCCCTTACCTTTACAAACAAGGCAGCAAATGAGATTCGAGAAAGACTCTCGACAATGTTAGGAGGGGAGGCCAATTTCCCTTGGATGGGGACTTTTCACTCTATATCTTATAAGATTCTGAGGTTTTTTGCTGATGAGCTGCATCCTACATACAAAAAGGGTTTTACCATATATGACACTAGCGATCAAACAAGAGTCATAAAGGATGTGGTTAAATCTCTAGACTTTGATTTGGACCAGTATCCTCCAGCTTTAATAAGGACCATAATTGATAATCTAAAAAATTCTTCTCCTTATAGTGAGTGGGTTATAGAAGATAAAAATCGTAAAAGTATTATTCAAACGTATCAGGCGCGATTAAAAGAGAACAATGCTATGGATTTTGGAGATCTTATACTTAATTGTTATGATTTAATCTTAAGAAGTGAAAAAGTAAAGTCTTATCTTAAGAAATTTTATAAGTATGTGTTGGTAGACGAATATCAGGATACAAACGAGATACAGTTTAAACTAATAAAGCTTCTCCTGAATGAAGAAAAAAATTTGTTTGTAGTAGGAGACGATAATCAATTGATATATGGGTGGAGAGGAGCCTCCGTAGGTACTATATTAGATTTCGAAGATCTTTTCCCTAATACGACGATTTACAAGCTAGAGCAGAATTATCGCTCAACTCCTGAAATTTTAGATGTTGCCAATTGTCTGATAGTAAACAACAAAAAAAGAATGGACAAGAATCTCTGGACAAGTAATTCAAAAGGAGAATTAGTAGAGCTCACGAGCCAATATAGTGATGTTGGAGAAGCTGAATATGTAGCAAATAAAATTCTTGAATATAGGAATGAATATAAACTAAGTGATATTGCAGTATTTTATAGAACCAATGCACAGTCAAGAGTCTTGGAGGATCAATTAAGGAAGAAGAAGGTTAGTTATAAAATTTTTGGCAATATAAGTTTTTACGATAGAGCTGAAATTAAAGATTTGGTTGGCTATTTGAGGTTAATTGTAAATCCTAACGATGGAGTCGCTTTTAATAGAATAATTAACACACCGGCAAGAGGAATTGGGGCAAAAACATTGCAAAAATTGAGCAATATTCAACACGAAGAGAACTGCAACTATCTTGATTTAATTAGAACTTCTCTTGGTAAGAAAGTTTTCTCTAAAAAGTCAGAGACCTTGGTGTCCGGCCTGATTGAGGCTATTGATTCTTATTATTCTAGTCTAGAGAAGGGAGTACCACTTTCTGAATGTACCGAACAATTGTTGTTGGATCTAAATTACAAAGAGTATCTTAAAGATGAAGATAAAGTTGAGAACATCTCAGAATTTATAAATGTTATTAGCGACTATGAAGACGGAGAAGAGGAAAGTGATTTATCAGAATTCCTCAATACTCAGTCAATATCTTCTGCCGTTGATGGATTAGACACATCTTCTGAGTCAATAACCTTGATGACGGTTCATTTAGCAAAGGGCTTAGAGTTTCCATGTGTTTTTTTGGTTGGGCTAGAGGACCAGCTGATTCCACATTCTAGGACTCATGATAACGAAGATGAAATAGAAGAGGAAAGAAGACTTTGTTATGTTGCTATAACAAGAGCAATTAAAAAATTACATATTTCTTATTCATTATTTAGAAAAATATTTGGTCAAACTATGCCTTCCGGAAAGTCGAGATTTGTCGAAGAAATAATAGCATCAAAAAATATTCTTAGGCTCGACAAAGACTATTCGGGAAGCTCGGAGTCTGAAAGAGATAGGGATAAAATTTTTCATTATAGGTTTGGATCGGGCTCTATTATTGAGGAAGATGAAGACAGTTTGGAAGATGTTGTTTTAGTTCAATTTGATTCAGGCTTCAGAAAGAAAGTATTTATTCACGACTTGGAGAATAGTTAATTGGAGCTAGGGGAGAAACTTATCGATTTTAGGCTATTGGGAGCTGATGATTCATATTT
>CAJIYY010000071.1 GCA_905181755.1 Candidatus Dadabacteria bacterium UBA1144 | reverse complement strand
TCAATTGAAAAAATAGCGAATGATTTTGTTAATTCAAGTTCCGCTATCGCACTGGCAGGAGGAATTTCCTCTACAGGAGAGGACCAGCTTAAGACTGTAATTGCAGTTAATATACTAAACCATATTACTGACAATTTGGATAAATACGATTTTGATAATCATTATTTGCTTTCAGAAGCGTCGAGTTATTCTGAAATGCTTAAGTTTAGAGAAGAAGCGTTGGCAGGCAATGTCGATTTGTTGATAACTCACAATGCTAACCCAGCTTATTCTTTGCCGGACTCACTTGAAATTGGCAAGGCTTTAGAAAAGATTTCATATAAAGTAAGTTTCTCTTCTTCTTTAGATGAAACATCGGAACTATCTGATCTAATTCTTCCTGATCAACACCCTCTCGAACAATGGGGAGACTATGAAGGCAAGAAGGGGCTCAGATACTTGATCCAACCTGTCATGAAGGCTCTTTACGGAAACTTGTCAGTCGGTAGTTCAATCCTGTCTATTTATAATAAAATCGAGCCTCAGGATAATACAATTAAAGAAACTTCATATCTAGAATATTTGAAAAATTCTTGGATGAGTATTTATTCTCCAAGCTCATTTAGGACATTTTGGAATAAATCACTTAAAGATGGTGGAGTATTTAACCAAGCTTCAAGTAAGACTGACCTCAGTTTTAATTCTAGGAAAAAATTTAATGTTCAAATCAATAAAGACTCAGGTAATTCGCTTAATCTTTTTATCACACCATCTTACAGATTTTATGATGGAAGAGGTGCAAACAAGACATGGCTTCAGGAATTGCCAGATCTTCTAACTACTACGGTTTGGGATTCATGGGTAGAAATAAATTCTAAATTGGCTGAGAAACTTAAAATTGTGGAAGGTGACTTTGTTGACGTAGAAACAAGTTATGGAAAAGTTACAACCCAGGCTTATTTATCGAAAGCAATGAGACCAGATACAATTTCTATTTCATTAGGACAAGGACATACTTCTTATGGAAGGTACGCAAAAGATAGAGGTGTTAACCCTATTAATCTTCTTAATGGAGAGATGGTTGGTGATTCGGGAAATCTTGATTGGACATCACAGAATGTATCTATAAATAAAACAGGAAATTGGGAAAAACTAGTAAAAGTTCAGAATTCATATTCTCAAGACAATAGAGACATTGCTCAAACAATAGCGTTGGCTGAAATTGTAGGGGACCACCATGAAGAGCACGATGGAGAGCACCACGAAGAAAGAGATATGTACAGAGAGTACGATTACTTTATACACAAGTGGGGTATGAATATAGACTTAGATAAATGTACGGGTTGCGGAGCTTGTGTTACTGCTTGTTATTCAGAGAACAATATACCAGTAGTGGGAAAAGAACAGGTAGGTAATGGACGTCATATGTCATGGCTTACATTAGAAAGATTCCAGACCGAAGAAGAGGACTATATGGAATCAGTAAGGGTAGATACAAGAATTATTCCTCAATTGTGTCAACATTGTGAGAACGCTCCTTGTGAGCCTGTTTGCCCGGTATTTGCAACATATCATAATCCTGAAGGTCTTAATGTCATGGTTTATAGTAGGTGTGTAGGTACTAGGTATTGTTCAAATAACTGTTCATATAAGGTCAGGAGATTCAATTGGTTTAAGTACGAGATGCCAGAGCCTTTAAACATGCAATTAAACCCAGATGTAACAGTTAGGTCTAAGGGTATTATGGAAAAATGTAGTTTTTGCTTGCAAAGAATTACAGCTGCAAAAGATATTGCCAAAGATGAGGATAGGAAGCTAAGAGACGGCGAAGTAATAACGGCCTGCCAAAGTGTTTGTCCTTCTGAGGCAATAGTCTTTGGAGACCTTAATGAGGAAAATTCAAAAATATCTAAACTAGTTAAAGACAAGAGGTCTTATACTTTACTTGAAGAACTAAACACTCGGCCTTCCGTCTCTTATCTTAAGAAAATTGAGTGGGATAGAACATGAGTCAGATAGCTGAAGCAGATAAGTATTCCAATTTAAATAAAACTGTCATGAATATGTTGACCAGGCCTTCTTGGGGCTGGTGGTCTATCTTTATTTTTGATCTAATATTTCTTGCTTTTGGAATTTACTGCTTTATTTATCAAGTATATACTGGTTTGGGGGTAGCTGGATATAGTCACCCTGTCTTATGGGGAGTCTATATAACTGACTTTGTTTTTTGGGTTGGAATTGCTCACTCTGGAACTCTAATATCTGCTGTTTTATTTCTATTTAGAGCCAAATTTAGGATGTCTATATATAGGATTGCTGAGGCAATGACAGTTTTCGCTGTAGCAACCGCTGGCTTGTTTCCAATAATTCACTTAGGTAGACCTTGGAACTTTTATTGGCTGCTGCCTTATCCGAACCAAAGAGGATTATGGGTAAACTTTGATTCCCCATTATTGTGGGATGTTTTTGCAGTGAGTACTTATGCAACCATTAGCTCTGTTTTCTTTTTTATAGGAATGATTCCTGATATTGCAGCAATTAGGGACACTGTTGTAGGAAAAACCAAAAAGGCTCTTTATTCCGTTTTATCTCTCGGATGGAAGGGTTCAAATTGGGAGTGGAGCACTTATACAAGAGCCTATTTTTATTTTGCTTGTTTTGCGACACCTCTTGTTATCTCAGTCCACAGTGTAGTTTCCTGGGATTTTGCAATGGCTAATACTCCTGGATGGCATACGACTATCTTCCCTCCATATTTTGTTGCAGGAGCTATCTTCTCAGGTCTAGCAATGGTTATTACTCTTTGTATACCGCTAAGATTAATTTTTAAACTAGAAGATTATATTACGATGGAGAACTTTGAAGGTATGTCAAAAATGATTATTCTAACTTCCTGTATAGTCTTTTATGCATATCTAACAGAATTCTTTATTGCATGGTATAGCGATAATAAATATGAATATGATCAATTCCTATATAGAGCGAATGGCGACTATGCTGTTTTCTATTGGATAATGATGTTTTGCAATGGAATCGTTCCACATGCACTGTGGTTCAAGAAAATCAGAAATAATTTAGTTATTTTATTTATAATCTCATTATTAATAAATGTTGGTATGTGGTTTGAAA
>CAJIYY010000070.1 GCA_905181755.1 Candidatus Dadabacteria bacterium UBA1144 | reverse complement strand
TATACAATAATTAAGGTAAATAAGCTCAATTTTTTTATAAAAGCAACAAGCTTATCGGTCACTAACCTTTGTCAGGTGCTTCTGTTTCTACTTCAGCAGGTGCTTCTACTTCAGCTGGTGCTTCTGCGACTACTTCAGCTGGCGCTTCTGCGGCTACTTCAGCTGGTGCTTCTGCGGCTACTTCTGGCGCAGCTTTCTTAGGTTTTCTTTTTGGCTTGTCTTTAACTAGTTCTGCATATTTTGCAGGGTCAACTAGTTTCTGAACTCTGTTGCTTAGTTGAGCTCCCTTTTTTACCCACTCTTCAACCTTCTCTTTATTTATTGTAACTACAGATGGATCCTGTAGGGGATCATATGTGCCCAGTATCTCAAGAAACTTTCCATCTCTGGGAGATCTAGAGTTTGTTGCTACTATTCTATAAAACGGTCTTTTTTTTCTTCCTAATCTTGCAAGTCTAATTTTTATCATATTTCCTCCGTCACTTAATAATGATTAAAATTAATTAAAATTCAACATATTTTTAGAATTCTTTTTAAATTTTCCCATATTCTTTGACATCTTCTTCATTTGTAGAAATTTTTTAACTAATGAGTTTATGTCCTGAACTGAAGTCCCGCTTCCTTTAGCTATCCTTCTTCTCCTACTTCCATCAAGGAGTGCGTGATCGCTTTTCTCTTTTTTTGTCATCGAATCTATTATTGCGACTGTTCGTCTTAGCTCTATGCTAGCTCTTTTGAGAGCTTCTTCATCATTTGACAGATTGCCCATTCCTGGAATCATAGATAGAGTGCTTTTTAACGATCCAATTTTATTCATAGATTTTATTGCGTCTTTAAAATCATTAAAATCAAATTCATTTTTTTTAAACTTTTCAGATAGTTTGTTGGCACTTTCTTCGTCTATAGCTCCACTTGCTTTTTCTACTAGAGACACAACGTCTCCCATACCTAAAATTCTTGATGCCATTCTGTCGGGATGGAAGATGTCTAACATGTCTAGCTTCTCTCCGAATCCATAAAATTTAATTGGCTTTCCAGTTATAAATTTAGCAGATAGTGCTGCGCCACCTCTTGCATCTCCATCAAGCTTAGTTAAGAGAATCCCTTCTATTTCAATTTGATCGTTAAATTCTTTCGCAACATTTATTGCTTCCTGTCCTATCATTGAGTCTATTACCAGCATCGTTTCATGAACAGTTATTTTGGTTTTTATTGATTTTAGCTCATCAATCATGTCTGAGTCTATTTGAAGTCTTCCAGCGGTATCAATAATCAAAGTATCAAAACCGTTGTTGTAGGCATGTTCATAAGCTTTCTCACATATTTCTAGAACATTTTTAGAGTCACTTTGAATGAATGGAATTTTGATTTGATCAGAAAGAATTTTTAGCTGTTCTATCGCAGCAGGCCTGTATATGTCAACTGATACAAGACATGGATTTCTTTTTTCTTTCTCTTTTAAATATTTAGCTAGTTTAGCAGCGGTAGTAGTTTTTCCAGAACCTTGAAGTCCTGTCATCATTATAACTGCTGGCGGTGAAACTTTTATATTTAAAGGTTCAGTTTTTTCACCTAAAAGCTTTATTAGTTCATCATTGAAGATTTTGATAAATTGCTCACTAGGTGAAACACTTTTAACAACTTCTTGTCCTATGGCTCTTTCTTCTACTGCATCTATTAAGCTTTTTACGACTTTATAGTTAACATCAGCTTCCAAAAGACTCATTCTTATTTCTTTTAAGGAGTTGTTAATATTTTCAGAGCTAATTATATTATTGCCCCTAAGTTTTTTAAAAGAGCCTGCAATTTTGTCAGTTATCTTCTCAAACATATTTTAATTATAGCACCAATTGCTAGTTATTTTTTTGTTCTTTTTTTAACTGGTTTCTCAGGTTGTATCATCTCAAATTTAGGTTTAAATTTGGAGTCCAAGTATAGCCTCGCTTTAAAGAAAGGCTTTCTGGCATTTTTTCTTTTAGATTTAAATTGAAGAATGGTAGTCTTTTCACCACTAAATAATTTTTTTGCTTCGTCTATTGGAAGAGAGAACTTTTTTCTTTCCTCATCGTCCTCTGACTGCAAGTATGGAGAAAGTATTAACGTGGAGATTCTGCTTGAACCTTTTTTGCCGAAGTAATAGAATTTATCATCATAAAAAATCTCGGAGTTAACAAAATCAAAGCGACCTAAGGTGGCTTTCTCTTTCAGGTCAACCTCTTTTTCTTGTCCCCAGTCTAGCTCATATTTTCCAGTATCCTTAAGGACTACATCTGCACTATAAAAGGTACCGAACCTGCTTAAAAACCCCTCTAGTTTAATTCGTCCTTCTTTCCCATTAAATGATTTAATCAGATCTACGGCTTCTTCCCTGCTAGTTGGTCTACCGGATATTATTTTATTTATATTTGTTGATTCATCAGGCTTATCAGTCGTGAATCTATTGAAGGTCTCCATTACGGGAAGTCCTGAGATTGGACAATCTATATGAAGTGGTCTAATGAAGCTGTCGGTATCCACCTTTACTGACTTAGCTCTTTCTATAATTTCATCTCTGAACTTATCTGTTTCTTTCATAAATTCTTCATAGGTGTATTTTTCTTCTTCCATTTCTCTAAGTTTTAGTTCCCATTCTCCGGTTAAATTGGCTTCAGTTAGTCTTCTTAAGTCTAGGGTTGCCAAATCCTTTATAAGTTGTCTACCTCGAATATGAGAAGCTATGCATTTCTTTCCATTTTCTTCTTCTGTTCTAAATAAATAGGTTTCTCTTATCAAGTCTTCAATAGTATTTGCTCTTGTAGCAGGAGTACCAATCCCTTTGTTCTTCATTGCCGTAGCAATCTCCTCATCTCCAAGATCATTACCCGCAGTTTCCATAGCCCTAAGAAGAGTTGCATCAGTATATCTTGGCTTAGGATTAGTAGTGTTATCCAATTTTGACAGACTGACACAATGTGCTAGCTCATTTTCTTTAACAGTATTTAGAATAGTCTCCGTTGTAGTGCTCTCTAGAACTTCTTTCCAGCCCTTATCTATGAGTATTTTACCTCTTGTCTTAAAATGAATATCCCCAATTTGGGTATCTCTTATCGTTTCCTGGGTAACAACAGGTGGATAAAAGATTGCTAAAAATCTTCTTACTATTAGATCATAAATTTTATTTTCTTGTTCAGAGAGTTTGCCTGACTTGGGTATAACACTAGTTGGAATTATTGCAAAGTGATCGGAAACTTTTTTTGAATCAAATACTTTTTTATCATTACTGCTTACTAAATTGTTCTGTAAGATCTTACGAGAATATGTATCATATTTTGAATTTTTAAAGCTATCTAAGGTTTCTAGGACTTGATTTGGGTAGTCATCTGGCAGCCTTCTTGAGTCAGTTCTAGGGTAAGTTATGTACCCTTCACCACTTCTTGGTTGATAAAGACCCTGAGTTATTTGTAGAGTTTGCTGAGCACGAAAGCCGAACCTGCTATTGGCCTCTCTTTGTAAGCTTGTTAGATCAAAAAGTGCCTCAGAGTACTCTTTCTTTTCCTTTTTTTCTTCTGATATTATAGCTTGTGCATTTTCACAAGAAGATATTATAGAGATTGCTTTTTCTAGATTAAAGATCCTATCATTCTTTTTAGTTCTTTTTTCCTCTTCATTTAAATCTCTATTATTAAAATTCTGATCAAAATAAGTCCCTTCATATTCTCCTGACTTAATCTTAAATGTGGCAATTATTTGGGAATATTCCTCTGGAATAAATTTCTCTATTTCTATGTCACGATTAACAACTAGCGCTAGTGTTGGTGTCTTAACTCTACCAACTACCTGTTTGTTAAAGCCAACATTATAGGCTTTACTAGACCAACCGGTTATAGCTCTTGTTCCATTCATCCCAATTACCCAGTCTGCATGCGTTCTTGCTAGAGCAGAATCTCTTAACCCTTTAAACGCTGATTCGGGTTTAATATCTTTAAAAGCTTTAGATATACCGTCTTTTGTCATAGATTGAAGCCAAAGCCTTTTTGAGGGTTTCTTAATTTTTAGAAAGCTTACAACTTGATGATAAATTAGTTCACCTTCTCTTCCTGCGTCACATGCATTTATTAGGGTTTCTACATCTTCACGCTTACTTAGTTTTTTAATTAGATCAACTTTCGATTTAACTCGAGGTATCGGCTGTAGCTTTACAGGTCGACTTAAAGGAAGCAATTCAAGACTCCATTTTTGTTTTGGTTTTTCATATTCAACAATATGACCTTGAGCTGAAGTTATAATAAAATTTTCATTCTCGTAGTACTCAGCTTTTTTGGATTTCGTATTTATTGATAAAGCAGCAGCTATTAGATTCGCCACACTTGGCTTCTCAGCAATAATTAAAGATTTCATTAAACTCATAGAAACCCAAATTTATATAAAGAAAAAAAATAAGTCAAATTTTAAATAAGAGAATATGGACTTAAGCGCCTCTAACTATTGATTAAATTATTTTTATGAAACCACTCTATTGATTTGTTTAAAATTTGGTCAGCATTAAGATAGCTTACTCCTAATTCGTCAATTGATTTCTGTGAGCTTGCCATTGCACCGATCCTTATTGCTTTCAACCCATCAACAGGAAGAGAGGGTCTTCTTCGTGAAAATAGACTTACTATTTCTGATGAATAAGATACTAACAAAAGCAACCAATTGGGAGTAGTTTTTGTTATTTTTTCTTTTCCCAAAATATTACAAACCTTGTCAAACACATCACCAATTTTAATATTTTCTCCTACAAGGATATATTTGACCCCAGCCTCGAAGTTTATAGCTCTTACCATTACATCAATCACATCGTCAATATATACTAGTGGGACATATGAGTCTGGAAAAAATTTGGACTTAACTTTTCCATTAGCAATTCCCAAGACTGTTTTTCCAAACGTCTTAGTGTCACGTGGTCCCGTAACAACACCCGGGTTAAGAGTCACGATAGGAAGACCTATTTTCTTGTATTTTTCAATCTCAACTTCAACTAAGAACTTTGATTTACTATAGTGACTTTCGAAGTCTCCTTGATGTACAGACTCTTCTGTGGCCAGAATTCCCTTAGGTTGACGTATAGCAGCGATACTACTTATATGAATTATTTTTTTTAATGGAAACTTTTTTGCCTCTTCAAGGAGGTTAATAGTCCCCGTAACGTTAACGTCATAGTAGGTTTGATTATTAGGAAGCCACCAGGAAGCTATGTTGGCTAGATGAAATAGAATATCAATATCTTTAAATATGCCGGTTAGGGATAGCTTGTCTGTAATGTCACCTAAAATGCAGGAAAAACCTTCGGACTGGAGTCTTTTTAGGTCCTCCTCTTTTCTAACAAGAACAATTACAGAATGGCCCATTTCCTTTAATTTATCAATTAAGAAAGGTCCAATATAGCCTGTTCCACCGGTGACTAGTATGTTCAATAAAGCAACCTTATATTATAATTTTCTTATCTTCTGTAATAATGTTCCCTTTTTCTTCCCCGGCTTGTTCTTGCGCAGCTTTTTGAGTTTCTAAAACTCTTGTTTCTATAAGTTTAAACAATTTAACTTGGAAGTCTTGATCAAATGCGCAAACTCTAGGAATTATGTAACCCATAGCCGCGACCTGAACAAAGAATTCAGCGTTAGCCTTGATAAAGTCTTCTGGAACATCGCCATAAGATTCTTTTAGTTGACCATATATAGTGTTTTGAATTTCTTTTACCACATCTGCAATAGTATCCGCCCCTTCTTTAGGTTTTGATTGAAGTCCTAAATTAAAAGCATTTGCTATTGAACTTTGAATTGCCTGGATTGATTCCTCTGGAGTAAGTGGTTTATTTCCATTGTTTACTTCTTCAGTCATAATAAAGCTCCTTATAATATCTATTTTAATACATTATACTGTTAATTAAATTAAAAACTATGAGTAAAAAAATAGATGGCGGCTTTGCAATTGTTAAGACGCTAAAAGAATTTGGAATAGAGAATATTTTCACTCTCGCTGGTGGGCATATAAACCCAATTTATAATGCTTGCAAAGAGATGGGAATTAGATTGATTGATTGTCATCATGAACAAGCTGCCTCTATGGCTGCTGATGCATACGGTAGAGTTACCAAATCTCCAGGCGTATGCCTTGTTACAGCAGGCCCAGGACTAACAAATGCAATAACCGGAATGTCTGGTGCATTCTTGTCGAACTCACCATGTATTTTCTTGTCTGGCAATTCTGGAGTAGAAGAGTTAGATAGATTGCCTTTGCAGGAGATAGACCAAGAAAGCATGGTCAAGCCTGTAACAAAATGGGCAAAGACAGTTTATGATACAAAAAGGTTATCTGAATATACCGCACAAGCTTTCAAGATGAGTATTACCGGCAGACCAGGACCTGTTTATTTAGGGTTCCCCCACGAAGTATTATATGAAGAAGTTAATTCTGATCAACTTGATAGTCATCAGCTAGAAATGTTATCTAACCCTGAAATGTCAGATGAAGATTGTGAAAAGTTTAAGAAATTACTTTCATCCTCTTCAAGACCTGTCGTAATAGCAGGGAGCGGCTCGTGGTATTCGGGGGCAGAGAGCTCGCTGTTGGAGTTCATAGAAAAAATTAATGCGCCTATCTTTACTCTAAACTTTGGTAGGGGTGTAGTTTCAGATAATCATAAAAATTGTATGGGCCAAGCAAGTCCATCTGCACTTAATGGTTTTAAGAAAGCTACGTCAGAATCAGATTTAGTTATCCTACTTGGGGTCAGGCTTAGTTTGTATATTGGATGGGGAAGGACTTTTAATCCTGAAGCCAAGGTGATACAGCTAGATATTGAAGCAGAGGAAATTGGAAGAAATAGACCCGCAAATCTTCCTATTCTATCAGATATTAATAAAGCTATAATTAAATTAAATTTAAAAATCCAAAATGACTTTGATTTTTCAAAATGGTTAAAAGCTTGCCAGGAATGGAAAAAAGAAGAGTGGGCTGAGGTTGATAGGTTAAAATCAAGCGATGACAAGCCTCTTCATGTTCTTAGGGTTGTTAAAGCAGTAGAGGATTTTTTTGGTAATGATACCATGTTGTGTATCGACGGTGGAGATACACAAGCTTGGACAGACTCCACATATAATGTCGATAAATCAGGCATGTATGTAAAAGGCGGCCCCTTAGGTTGTATGGGAGTAGGCGTACCATTCGCTATTGGAAGCAAAGTTGCCTTCCCTGAACGGCAGGTGGTATTAATTACTGGAGATGGAGCTGTAGGTATGAATCTGATGGAATTTGAAACAGCAGTTAAGCACAATATTCCTTTTGTTTGTGTAGTTTGCAATGATCAATCTTGGGGAATGACAAAACATCAACACTGGCTTACTTATGGAGAAGATAAAACACCTGCTGGACATGAATTACCTTTTATAAAATTTCATGAAATTGTAATAGCTATGGGAGGTCACGGAGAACTGGTTGAAGACCCAAAAGATTTAATACCAGCGATGGAAAGAGCTACCAAATCTGGTCTACCTTCATTAATAAATGTTATGACTAATCCAAATGCAACAAGTGCGGCTACTCATGCAATTACAGCAATGATGACTAGGACATAGCGTAAATGTTATATTATTGTTATGCTCGATATCTTTATTGCCGCTATTGGAGTTGTAGTTCTATTATGGCTTTTAAATAAAATTACTTATAAAGATTATATAAAATTAGATTCTAAAGTACTATTTTCCGATTTGAGAGATATGACCTCGGAAGACCTATCAAAAGCTATGGCTGATCCACTATTGGCTAATGATATGGATATATCAAAGATAGCATTGATTATTGCTGCTTGGCTGAGATTTAAGGAAGATCAAGTTGGTGGAATGGTACCAGATCAAGATAGACTCAGGTTTGCTAGATTAGTTTTAGAATCTTTAAAAAAAGAAAAGAGGAGCTCAATTTCTGATTATAATTCAACGGATTTGCACCGTATAGATTTACTTGTTTTATCAATTAATCTAGATGCTGCAGAGCGTTACGGTAAAGAAGTTGGTAGCCAAGGAATGAGAGATCTTGAGAAGGCGATAGGCTTTAGTTAATAAAAGAAAAA
>CAJIYY010000069.1 GCA_905181755.1 Candidatus Dadabacteria bacterium UBA1144 | reverse complement strand
TCTGATGTTCCACATACTTTAAAATCCATATCACCTAAATGATCCTCATCACCAAGAATATCAGAAAGAACTATATAATCATCTCCTTCCTTAATTAAACCCATAGCTATTCCAGCTACCGGAGCTTTAACAGGAACACCTGCATCCATAAGTGATAGAGAAGAACCGCAAACAGTAGCCATAGAAGAAGAACCATTAGATTCAAGCACATCAGATACAATTCTTATTGTATATGGAAAAGTTTCAGATTCTGGGAGAACTGCCTGAATTGCTCTTTTTGCAAGTTCACCATGTCCAATCTCCCTTCTTCCAGTTCCTAATCTAAATGAAACCTCACCAACACTAAAAGGTGGGAAATTATAATGAAGCATAAATGATTTTCTTTCTTCGCCTATAAGTGAATCAACTCTTTGCTGGTCCTCTTTACTTCCGAGGGTAACAGCAACAAGTGCTTGAGTTTCACCTCTTGTGAAGACTGCAGAGCCATGCGCTCTAGGCAATAGAGTAATCTCGGTTGATATATCTCTTATATCCTCAAAACCTCTACCGTCTAATCTAGTTTTTTCAGTAATCATCATTCCTCTAATAGAATCTTTTCTGATTTTATCGAAAATTGACTTTATTTCTTTCTCATCAAAGTTTGAATCATCTTTTAATTTTTCAATTGTAGAATTATAAATTTCTTTGAATTTAGAACTACGTTCCTGTTTGGACTTGATAGTTGCCGCATCAGCAATATCATTTGATACCAAGCCTTTAATTGAATTCAGTAAGTCAGAATTAACTTCCTTCTCTATAAATTCTCTTTTAGTTAAATTCTCAGGAGCTAACTTCTTTTGAAATTCTATTAATTTTTTTATCTGTTCATGTCCCCACATTAGAGCATCTATAATATCTTGCTCAGGAGCAACATCAGCTCCACCTTCAACCATTAGAATTGCATCAGAACTACCTGCAACAATGAAATTTAAATCTGCATTTTCAATTTGTTCGTAAGTTGGATTGCAAACCAATTCTCCGTCAACTCTTCCCACTCTAACAGCTGCAATAGGATCATCCCAAGGAATATCAGAAACTGTCAACGCTGCAGAAGCAGCAGTTAAAGCTAAAACATCAGGTGGATTTAGTTCATCGGCAGAATATACACTTATGATTATTTGTGTATTGAAATTGTAACCTTTAGGGAACATAGGCCTTAATGGTCGATCTATTAGCCTACATATAAGTGTCTCAGCTTCTGTGGGTCTACCTTCTCTCTTAAAAAAGCCCCCTGGTATTTTTCCAGCGGCAAAAGCCTTTTCTTGATAGTTTACTGTTAAAGGTAAGAAGTCCCCTTCTACTGGATCATGGGCGCTAACTACAGTAGCAAGTACCTGTGTATCGCCAATCTGCGCGAATACAGAACCATCAGCCTGCTTAGCTAATTTTCCTGTTTCAAAAGTAAAATCTTTACCTTCAATATTCTCAGTTATTTTTTTATAATTTGACATCAACTACTTCCTTAACCCTAATTTATTTAACAAGTCTACGTACTGACTATTTTCTGTTCTTTTAATATACTTTAACAACTTCCTTCTTTTGTCTATAAGAAGCAAAAGGCCTCTTCTTGATGAAACATCTTTCTTCATAACTTGAATATGCTTAGTAAGATGTTCTATCCTTTTTGTAAGAATAGATATCTGAACTCTAGTTGATCCTGTATCTTTAGAATCTTTTCCAAACTCTGATATTATTTCTTGTTTATTAATCGTCAAACCAACCTCTTTAATTTTTGAATAGCTTAATAATTAATGAATAATTAAAGAAAATCAAGTAAGTTTACTTCTTTTTAGAAAAAAACTTTACTTCTGAACAAATATATTGACCTTTTTTATCAAATTTATTCTTTACAATTACCGCTGGACCGTCAATATTTACCATTATTACGAACAACTTATCTGTTAATTCATTAGCATATATTCTCAAATCAACATCTTTATAATTAACTTCTTTTGACAAAAGATTAAAAGCTGAGTTATCAATTGATACCAGTGGAAAAAGTCTTCCTAATGAGAAAAAAACTGGACTAGAGCCATTAAGTAAAGAGTAAAATTGATTTGAATCTTTAATGTTGAACTTACCTGTTTCCAATCTTCTTAGTGAAGAGACTGTTCCTTTTGAGCCTAATATCTCACCAATATCTCTAGCCAAAGCTCTAACATAAGTTCCCTTGGAGCATTTGACTTTCAAACTTATTGTCGACATTCCAGCACCAGTAATTTCTATATCATTTATTAAAGATTTCCTCATTGGAAGATTAATACTAGTTCCACGCCTTGCATGCTTATATGAAGGTACACCTTTCACTTTAATTGCCGAGAAACTTGGCGGAGCATAGGAATATTCTCCTATAAAACTTGATATAAATTTGGGAAAGTCAGTTAACGAATAGTCTTTTATTCTCGAAATATTTAGAATCTCACCAGATATATCTAGAGTATCAGTCTCAATGCCTAATAGAATCTTAACCTCATAAGTTTTGATTTCTTCTTCAATTATTGGAATAACCTTAGTCATATCATCAAAATAAACTACCAAAACACCTGTAGCTAGAGGGTCCAACGTACCAGAATGTCCAGCTTTAGAAGCACCAAAGTGTCTTTTTAATTTATTTACAACATAAGAAGATGTGAGCCCATAGGGTTTATCTACAATAAGGATTTCGTTCATTTTTCTAGATTCTTTATTATTTGTTTTATTAATTCAGGAAGCTTTCCATCAAAAGTAAAGCCGGATGCATTTTTATGCCCACCTCCACCGAAAAGGTTAGCAAAAACCGATAAATCTATGTAATTATTTGTCCTTGTACTAATCTTCCACTTATCATCTTGAACTTCTCTAATAAAAATACCTATCTCGGCATCATTATAAAAAATAAGCCCATTTGATATTCCCTCAGAATCCTCTTTTGATGTACCAGTCTCTTCATAAAAGGACCTTTTAGCATAACAAATGGCCACCTTTAATTTTTCTTCGAACAACAAAGTAGAATGGATCTTGGTTCTTAATTTAAGCTTAGCAATATTACCCAATTTAAAGATATTATCATTTATCTGAGATAGATCAGCTCCCAAATCCATTAAATCAGCTGAAACTTTAAGTGACTCGAAATTAGAGTTAGAGTTTTTAAATGAAGATGTATCAGTGATTATAGTTGTCAGGAGACATGTTGCAACATTTTCATCAATAGATTTCCCGAACTTAGAGATAAGTCTATATATTAGTACGCCGGTAGAGGCTGCTTCTGTGTCTATTAAAAAAGAACCATATTTAATCTTATTGTTTTGATGATGATCTATTACTACAACTGGAATCCCAAGATTTATTACCTCTTTTTCTACAAAAGAAACCATTTCATCTCCAGCTCTTTCAAAATCATTAAAATCTAGAGCGAAAAACAAATCTATATCTTTAGGAATTGTTTTTAAAGAAGTATGAAAATTTTTCGTTGAAAGAAAATTTAGATAATCGGGAACTTGGTCCTTGTTGTAAACATGAGCCTCAACATTAATTGACTCAAGAAAATTAGCAAGTCCAAAAGAAGATCCAATGGCGTCACCGTCAGGGCTGTAGTGACTAACAATCAAGACTTTCTTCTTTGTTTCAACTATGTACTTTAAATCTTCAACTGAGCTATTATTCATCTAGAAATCTATCTTCTGGCTAATTTTATCGTATGTAAAAACTTCGACTATGTCTCCCTGCTTTATATCGTCGTCATTCTCAAAACCTATTCCACATTCAAAACCATTAGCAACTTCTTTCACATCATCCTTGAATCTCTTAAGTGAAGTAAGTTCAGATTCAAAGACTACATCTTTACCTCTTTGTACTCTAATGCTAGACCCTCTAATAGCCTTACCGTCTGTAATCATACAACCAGCAACTCTCCCTTGTTTTGTTAAGTTAAATATTTCTTTAATTTCTGCATGTCCTAATATCCTTTCCTCGAGTATTGGATCCAATAACCCTTCTAGTAATTCCTTTATTCTGTCCAAGATTTCATAAATTATCTTAAAATTTTCACATCTTACTGATGATTTATCTAAAAGCTTCTTTACTTTTGGTTCGAGAGTTGTAGAGAATCCTAAGATAATAGAACCTGTTGATTCAGCAAGAGTGAAATCGGATTCATTAATGCTCCCAACCGCACTGTGGACCAGCTTCGCTGTACATTTAGCTGACTCAAAATTAAGCAATGCAGAAACTAATGCATCTAAAGAACCTTGAGTGTCGGCTTTAATAATTACAGGAAGCTCTTTAATTGCGCTCGATACCAAATCAGAGTTAATGAAATCAAGATCAACAGTATGCTTTGCAAATGATGACTCATCTTCAATTGTATCTAATCTGTTTTTGATAACTTCTTTTGCAATCTTTTCATTTTTTACAATATGGTATTGGAGCCCTGCATCAGGAACATAGTTTAAGCCAAGAATTTCAATAGGCATTGAAGGTCCTGATGTTTGAATTTGTTTACCTTTATCATCAATTAATGCCCTAACTTTTCCAGAACTTGTACCACACAGAATAGTGTCCCCTCTCTTTATTTCGCCTTCTTTTGGTATAATAGTTGCAACAACGCCTCTACCTTTATCCAAGAAAGACTCTAAGACATATCCTGAAGAAAATACCTTACTATTAGCTTTCAATTCCATGACTTCAGCCTGAAGGCATATTAGTTCAAGTAGTTCATCTACCCCATCACCGTTTAGTGCCGAAACTCCAACAAAAGTTGTATCTCCGCCCCAATCCTCAGGAGAAAGGCCTTGCTCAGCCAACTTTGTTTTAACTGAGTCAATATTAGAATCAGGTTTATCAATTTTATTAATTGCAACAATTACTGGTACATCAGCTGATTTTGCGTGGTTAATCGCCTCAATCGTTTGAGGCATAACTCCATCATCAGCGGCGACAACAAGTATAACGATATCAGTTAAGCTCGCACCTCTTGACCTCATTGATGAAAAAGCAGAGTGTCCAGGAGTATCGATAAAAACTAAATCAGTTCCATTAAAATTAACACTATATGCACCAATGGATTGAGTTATACCACCATACTCTTTATCGGCAACTTTAGATTTCCTTATATAGTCTAAGAGAGAAGTTTTACCGTGATCTACATGTCCCATGACTGTAATAATAGGAGGTCTTCCTTTTATGTCTGAGTCTTTCCTTTCAATTCCTTCATCCAGAACAGCCTTTTCATTGTATGAATCAACTTGTACATCATAATTGAACTCTGAAGCTATAATTGTTGCTTCATCAGAATCTATCTCATCTTTGAAAGTTACCGTAAGACCCAATGAAGAAGCCTTTTTGATAACCTCATTTATTTTCACTTTAAGCTTACTTGCTAGAAGTGTAACAAGAATTTTTTCCTGAATTTTAATTTTACTAATCTTTTGTTTTGAATCACTACCATTGCTATCTGAGGATTCGCCTTCAACGCTAGATGATTTAGACTCTCTGAGATTTCTGTTTTTCTTTGAGAAATTGTTAGAAACAAGGAACTCTTTCCTTGTGCCAGGCAATTTCGCCTTTACTGCACTCTTTAGGGCATCCATTGCCTCATCGTCTATTATTACTTCTTTTGAGACTTTTATTTTAGATTTCTTTTTTAATTTTATTTGCTCAGGCTCTTTCTTTTTATTTTGATTAAAGTTCGAAGAGTTATTTGATGGCTTAGTCTTTTCTACTTTTTCTTCAACTTTTTCTTTAATCTCTTCTACTTCTAACGACTGTGCCTCTGCCTGTTTATCTTCATCTTCAACTTTAATGGGTTCAGAGCTTTGATTTGCCACAGGTTGTAAGACATTTTCTGCTTCTATGACATCATTGGGGACTTCTTTCTCTACTGGCTCAGGTTTCACTTCAGCAGCTTTTTTTCTTCTTATTGTTACTTTTGCACCAGTTCGTGTGACAATATCTCTATCAGACTTTTCTGTGCTTATTTGAGATTTTGAGAATGAGGTCTTTATTCTTATTACATCCTCATCGGCAATACTTGTAGATGAGCTCCTAGCTATAATAGAAAGATCTTTACACTTAGATAATATATCCTTGATTTCTACTGATATCTCTAGTGCTAAATCTTTTACCTTCATCTTTGCTTCTTTCATAGGCTAATCTTCTACCTTCTGTTTTTCAGTATCTTTTTCTTTCTCTTCTTCGGTATCTTCTATCGAAACATTCCTTAGCTTCTCCTGCAATGCTGTTCTTGCAGCTATCTGTATTTTCTCAACATCCTCTCTATCTGTGATGCCTGAGGAATTCTGTATCGCATCGACCTCACCAAAGGCAACATCTTCTAAAGTATGGAATCCTCCAGCAAAAAGAAGGTTCGCATTAACTTCGGAAACCTTAGGTAAAGTTAAGAGCAACTTAACAACACTTTGTTGTTCTTCTCTAAGTTGAACATCAGTTTTAATTGTAATATCCCATCCTAACAAATCAGAAGCAAGCCTTACATTTTGACCCTTCCTTCCAATAGTTAAAGAAAATTGATCTTCGTCTACTATAACTTCCATTGCTTTAGAAACATCATCCATTATAACCTTATTAACTCTTGCAGGTGACAAGGAATTGCAAGCATATTTCGCCTCATCAGACGACCACGGGACAATGTCAATTTTTTCACCCTTCAACTCCTGTATGATATTCTGTACCCTTGATCCCCTCATTCCAACACATGCTCCAACCGGGTCAATATCTTGATCACTAGAAGAAACTGCAATCTTTGTTCTTCCACCCGGATCTCTAGCAATACCCATTATCTGAACTATTCCCTCTCCAATCTCCGGAACTTCTGCTTTAAAAAGTGACTCTACAAAATTCTTGTGGGCCCTTGATATTACAAGTTTTGTTCCCCTCTTATCTTCTTCTATTTTTAAAAGTACAGCTCTCAACCTATCTTTAGGCTGAAAATACTCTCTAGGAACCTGTTCTTCGTATGGAATTATAGCCTCTGTTCTCCCTATATCTACAATAATAGTGCCCTTTGATATTCTTCTGACTATTCCATTAACCAGTTCGCCTTGTCGCGACTTAAATTCTTCAAAAATAACTTTTGCCTCTGCTTCCTTCAACTTTTGTATTATTTTTTGTCTAGCATTTTGTATTGCAATCCTGGTATAGCTAGGATCTAACTTAATACCAATTTCCTCACCTATTTGGATTTCAGGGTCAAGTTTCCTGGCATCCTCAATTGAAATTTCCATATCATCATCAAACAAATCATCAACAACTTTTTTAAATTCAAATAATTCAATATCGTTATATTCATTAAATTGACACTCTAAATCTTTATATCGAGAGTCAGTTTTAAGCAATTTGTGAGCTGCAGAAACCACAGACTCGTTAACTGCCTCTAAGATTATTTCCTTATCAATTCCTTTATCTTTAGAAACTGAATCAATTACTCTTGCTAGTTCTTCGTTCATGTTTATCCTCTACAAATTTAGATTAGCCTTTAAGATATCCTCATACAATACAAAGAAAATCTTTCCGCTATCATTAATACTTATTTTATTGTCTACAACTTCTTCAATTGTTCCAATAAAAACTTTCTTTGAAGTACCTTCTGCCGGCTTTAAAAGTTTAACTTTAACTTTCTTTCCTTTGAATCTTACATAATCAGACAAATCTTTCAAAGGCCTTTTTGGACCAGGGGAAGAAACTTCAAGAGTATAGCTAGCATCAATAATTTCATCTAGCTTTCCACTTTCGTTAACTAGTTCATTAAATTTAACGCAATCATCTAAATCAACACCACCTTCCTTGTCAATGAAGATTACAAGTCTAGTAGAACCAGAATTATTAGAATGCTCAATATCAATCAAATTAAATTCACTATTTAAACATATGTTCTCAATAAAAAAGGTAACTTTAACTAAACTATCTTTTTCCAAAAAAATACCTTCAAATAAAAGAAGCGGGACAAGCCCGCTTCAAAATACTTTTAAAATAATACCATTTAAAGAATACTATGCAATCTCTTCTATGTGCGCCAACTCTATTTTCCTCAAAATTTTAATTTTATCTCTAATCAAACCAGCTTCTTCGAATTTAAGTTCATCCGAAAATAACTTCATCTTCTTTCTTAATTTCTCTATTTCTTTTGGTATTTCATGAGGAGAGATGTTTAAATCCTCAGGAATTTTCTCTTGAAAATAGTCAATATTATAAATTGACGAAATATCAGAATTTTTTTTCTTAATAATAGATTTGGGACTTATTTTATTCTCTTTATTGTAATCTGACTGGATCTCCCTCCTTCTGTTGGATTCTTTAATTGCCCCATCCATAGATTTAGTTATTTCATCTGCATACATTATAACCCTTCCATTTAGATTTCTGGCAGCTCTTCCGAATGTCTGAATTAGTGAGGTTCTTGACCTCAGAAATCCTTCTTTGTCAGCATCTAGAATCGCAACTAGTGATACCTCAGGAAGATCCAAACCCTCTCTTAGTAAGTTTATTCCGACTAGAACATCAAATTCATCATTTCTCAATTTTTTTAAAATTTCCACTCTTTCTAAGGTTTTAATATCCGAATGCATATATTCAATTCTAATCCCTAACCCTTTGAAGTAGGAGCTAATTTCCTCAGCCATTTTCTTAGTTAAAGTAGTAACAAGGACTTTCTCCTTTCTTCTAACTGTTTTATTTATTTCTATTAATAAATCATCAATTTGATTCTTTGCTGGTTTTACTTTTATCTTAGGGTCTATCAGTCCAGTCGGACGTATAATTTGTTCAATAACATTTTTACCACTCTTTTCTATTTCATATTCTGC
>CAJIYY010000068.1 GCA_905181755.1 Candidatus Dadabacteria bacterium UBA1144 | reverse complement strand
CCTTAATAATCCAAAAAAAATGGTGGAGCAAATAATAAAGAAGTGTATAGAAATAAAAGTTAAAACCATTCAAGATGACTTTAAAGAAGGCGACAAAAGGATGATTTTGAACTTTGGTCATACCGTAGGGCATGCTCTTGAGAAATTCCATAGATATACAAGATCGCATGGAGACTGTATTGCTTTAGGTATGCTTATTGAAGCAAGGATATCTTTTAATATGAGGAAACTCCCTGAACGTGACTATTCTGACATTAAAAAAGTTCTGAGAAAATATGCACTTTTAAGCTTAAAAATTAGAAAATCTGATGTTAGTAAACTAATAGACTATATGAGGCTAGATAAGAAGAATAGCGGAGGTAAGATTACATTCTCCTTACCTAAGAATATTGGCGAGATACATAAAACTCGAGGAAAACATTCTATTCAGATAGAAGATAAAATGATCACAGATGCTATAAGTAATGTTATAGATGAAATTAAAAATTAAAGAATTCTCAAATTATTTGGTTGATTTCTCTGTAGTTAACTTCCAAAAGTCTCTTGGTAACAAGGTCATAATCTTAGATGTTGGATGTGGAGAAGGAGAGTTTATTGTGGAACTTGCATCTCGTCATCCTGGCAAAGAATTTTTAGGAGTAGAAATTAAATACGGAAGAATCATAAAATGTTTAAGAAGAACGAAGCTAAATGGTTTAAGTAACTTAAAATTTGCTCTATGCGATGCCACTATTTTTATAGAGAAAATATTACCATCCAACTCCCTCAATAAAGTTTTCATTAATAATCCAGACCCCTGGCCAAAAGAAAAGCATCAAAAAAATAGATTAATTAGTGCTAGCTTCCTTAAGGCACTGTACAGTAAGATGAAAAGAAAAGGCGCTCTTTATATAAAAACAGACAGTAAAGAGTATTTTGAAAAAATTAAAGAAGATATTAAAAAAACAAAATTCTCAATTGATAGGACTAAAAATAATTTTGACTCTTCTCTAACTTTAACTAAATTCCAAGAACTATATAAGAAAGGGGATAGAAAAATCCTTGGTGTAAAACTTATAAAAAAATAAGTTAAAGATTTTCCTGGAAAATTTTAGAAGTATCAAGTCTTAGTTTTTCAATCCCTTCTTTATTAGAGGAATAGTCAGAAACTTGAATTTCCTTTAGAAACTTAATAGTAATTAAACCAGAATTAATATTCATTGAACCTTTATCGAGAATGCTACCAGCACCATCAATGATCATTGGAAGAATATTAGTGTCAGTCTTTCTTGCTATAAAGAACCCGCCAGTTTTAAAATCTAATAGGCCAGGATCTGGATTTCTTGTACCTTCAGGAGCAATAAAAACAATTCTTCCATTCTTAATTTTTTTTAACATTCTAACGACTTCTCTTCTGTCCTCAAACGATCCATCTCTAGCTACAAAGTAATGCCCCATTATTTTAACAGCCTGACCAAAAACTGGGAAATTTAAGAGTTCTTTTTTCATCATTGCTCTCCAATCATACGGCATGAAAGAGCTGAAACAAAAAATATCAAAAAAACTTTTGTGATTATACATTACGATCAAAGGCTTATCTGATAAATTATCAATACCCTCTACTTTTAATCTTATATTGCAAAAAAATAGAATTAGTTTCCCCCACAACTTCACACTAGTAAGACAAGCAAATTTAGGAGAGACCAATGAAATTGCTATAGTTAGCGTCCCACAGAGAAGTGTGAGAAGGGCGATGATAATCCACTTTAATAAAGATATTGAGTTTTTTAAAATATTAATCTGCATAATTTTTTCTAATAAATTTGATAAAGATTCTTTTTTCCATAAAATACTATATAGCATCGGAGGTTTTTATGATAGTTGTTTTGAAAAGTTCATCTTCTAATGAAGATTTAGAAAAAATTATAGCGGCAGTGAAGGACTACGGGTACACGGCTGAGGTAGTTAAAGGAAAGTCTAAGACAATAATTGGCGCTGTTGGAGATCAGAAAGAGAAGCAACAACATATGAATCTTCTTGGACAACTACCTGGAGTAGAGGCTGTCGTTCCTATTATGCAACCTCACAAGCTAGGAAGTAGAGAATTTAGAAATGAAGACTCGTCATTTAAAGTTGGTAATACAATAGTTGGTGGGAATTCCCTCACACTCATAGCTGGTCCTTGCTCAATAGAGTCGGAAGAACAAATATTTGAAATAGCAAAAGCAGTGAAATCTAGCGGTGCGACAATTCTTAGAGGTGGAGCATTTAAACCAAGAACTTCTCCTTATACTTTCCAGGGGATGGGAGAAGAGGGTCTGATTCTACTTAGAAAGGCAGGAGATGAAGCTGAGCTTCCAGTTGTAACAGAAGTTCTGGATGTTAAGGATTTAGATTTGGTTTGTAAATATGCTGACATGATTCAAATAGGTGCAAGGAACTGTCAAAACTACGCACTACTTAAGGCTGTTGGTAAGACTAAGAAGCCTGTTTTATTAAAAAGAGGTATGTCAACTACGATAAATGAATTCCTGTTGTGTGCTGAATATCTTCTAGCAGAAGGAAATATGAGTGTAGCTCTATGCGAAAGAGGAATTAGAACTTTTGAGACAGCTACCCGAAATACCTTTGATATAAACGCAATACCGGTTTTAAAAGAAAAAACTCATTTGCCCGTTATTGGAGATCCTGCACATGGTACCGGGTATTGGCAATACGTATCGCCAATCGCATATGCAGCTATTGCTGCTGGAGCTGACGGCTTAGCTGTAGAGGTTCACAACAAACCAGAAATAGCTTTAAGTGACGGCGGACAATCTCTTAAACCAAAAAAATTCACTGAGATGGTAAAAAAAGCAAGGGTAATAGCAAAAGCTATTGGGAAAAATATTTAGGTTTTAATTGTAACTCTTCTGCCTTCAAGGACACATTTGTCTTCTGATATTAATTTAATTGCCTTAGGTAGAATTTCATGTTCTTTTAAATGTATTTTCTCAATTAATGTTTCTTCAGTATCATTATCATGAATTTCAACTAAACCTTGAGTAATAATTGGACCGGTATCAATACCCTCATCAACATAATGAACTGTACATCCACTAAACTTGGCACCATAATCTACAGCTTGCCTTGGAGCATGAAGACCTGTAAAGGCGGGAAGCAAAGATGGATGAAGGTTTATGACTTTCTTTTCATAGTGAGATGTAAAAAAGGGAGATAATATTCTTTTAAAACCGGCCAAAACAATTAGCTCGATATCATAATCTTTCATTTGTGAGATTATCTCTACTTCAAAAGCTTTCCTGGAGTCAAAATCTTTATGAGATATGAATATCGTTTCTATAGATAAGTTTTTAGCTCTCTCTATAACATAAGCATCTTTTACGTTACACAATAGGAATGAAACTTCGACATTAGGTATTTTGGCTTTAACGATTGCTTCAAAATTTGAACCATTACCTGAAGAAAAGATAGCTATTTTAAATTTATCAGACATAAGAAAAATAACTAGGCAGCTACCTACTTTCCCAAAACCAACGGGTCTCAGTATCATCGGCCTCTGAGGACTTAACTTCCGGGTTCGGAATGGAACCGGGTGTACCCCCTCCAGTGTGGCCGCCTAGAATCTAAAATATTATACAAAAAAAGATTTAAGTCAATATTAAAATTAACTTTAATCTAAATAGCTTAATACTGGGGATTTGCGTAGCTTCTTTAACTTCTTTAATGCTTTCAATTCTATTTGTCTAATCCTCTCTCTTGTAACATTGAACTGTTTCCCAATTTCTTCTAAGGTAAAAGCTTGCTCTTCATCTATCCCAAACCTTTTCTTTATAACTTCCTTCTCTCTTTCATTAAGAACCTTATGCAGAGACTCGTTTATCAAGTCCCTTAGTTCATTATTTTTAAAGGAATCATACTGTGAAGGAGTTTTGTCATCTCCAACAGTATCCATAAGCGTTTGCGAAGATTCATCATCGTTTATTGGAGAATCAAGCGCAATAGGATCCTTCGTGACTCTTAGTATCTTCTCTACCTTATTTAAATCATAGCTAGATTCTGTCGCCAACTCAGCTGAAGTGGGCTCTCTGCCAAGCTTTTGTACTAGAACTCTAGAAGCTGAAGATATCCGATTAATTTGTTCTGTCATGTGAACAGGTATTCTTATAATTCTTGCCTGATCTGCCAAAGCCCTAGTTATAGCCTGACGAATCCACCAAGTAGCATACGTTGAAAATTTATAACCTCTTTGGTATTCAAATTTCTCTACAGCCCTGATAAGCCCGATGTTCCCCTCCTGAATAAGATCAAGGAAAGGTAAGCCTTTGTTCATATATCTTCTTGCTATACTTACAACCAGCCTTAGATTCGACTCAACTAACTTCTTCTTCGATACAACATATTTTAACTTAGCTTTTTTTATTCCATCTAAAAATTCACTCGGATAGTTATTCTTTTTAATAAAGTCAATCAATGCCTTAAGAAATTCAGAAGAAAACTCGATCTTAAGAAGTTCTTCCTTCAAGAACTTCTTGTCTTTATTAATTAACTTCTCCTTGGACAATGCTGACTCTATGATATCGAAGACATTAACTATTCTTCTATTAAGACTTTCAGTGTTAGCATTATGAACTCCAAAGTCATCACTCTCATAGTCATGAGGATCAGAGCTAAATGAACTTGCTAAGTAGTTCTCCGACATGAATCTTAGAAGCAATAAATCTGAGACCAAAGTATCACACAAAAAATTCTTAGCAATGCTGAGCTTTGAGGCAACATCTGTTTCTTCTGATTTTTTTAGCAAAGAGTGAATGGCAATCATATTAAGATAACTCTTAACGGGGTCATCAGAAGGTTCTACAGACTTCATTGGAGCCTGAATTAAAAGCTCTTTGTTGGGCTTCTTGTCTAATTTAATCTTAGGTAAGACTTTCTTTATAAACTGGGGAAGAAAATTAAGCGCTTTAGAAAGTATATTATTATTTAAATTAACCATTAGTGAATATAATAACTAAATAATAAAATAAATAAAAATATATCTTAACTGTTCATTCATCTAAGTCAGAGCTTTTTCTTCCTCTATCAGATTCTTTAAATCATTCAGTAATTCTATCTCTTCCTCGTCTGAAATTTGAACATCCTTACTAAGTTTTAGATTGATTAAGCGTTTTGAGTCTTTAATTAAGTTAAGTTCAATTTTCCTTATGCAATCTTTAATTAGCTTGACTCTAGCAGAAAGTTCCACGGGTACATCAAAAGGTATAAAAATTAAGTCTGAAAACATTGCATTCATTCCACTGTCCTGAATCTTACCAATAATTAAAGAGGCTTCATCTTCAATGTTCTCCAATAGAATCTTGGACATTTCTTTATAGAAACCTGGGGATATGATACTAATATATTTATTTATCGATTTTGAATCCCTAGAATCCGGGAACTCAACAAAGACCTTCAGAATAATATCTTCTGGGCTTAAAATCCGATTCGTAGGTATCGACTGTTTGGGAGAGTCAGCTCTTATAAACTCTTTATTTATAATACTCTCTATCTTTACTTTAGATATTGAGAAGGATGCTGCAAATTTGTTTATAAACTTATCTCTCTGAATATAATCTTGAACATACCTAATCTTAGAAACAAAACTATCTAGTGCTTCATTTATTGATATCTCTTTTTCTATTAACTTATCTTTTAAATAATCCATATATTCATCAATGATAGAACTAGACTTCTTTGCTAAATCAATAAACTTTTCCCTTCCATGTCTCTCTAAATAGGAACATGGATCCAACCCAGAATCTAATCGTAAGCTAAAAATTTCTATTCCAAACTGATACAAAGGCTCAATATTCTTAAAGGATGAATCTATACCAGCGGTATCTGAGTCATAGCAAAGGATAACCTTGTTGCTAATTTTTTTTACTTCACTTGCATGCTCTAAAGTTAAAGACGTCCCCATCGTTGCCACAACGTTATACAGACCGTATTTGTTCATCATTAAAACATCTGTATAGCCTTCGACTATAAACACATACTTAGGCTTTTTCCCGTTTAGCTTATTAAAATTATTTAAACCATATAGAACTCTTCGCTTAGAGAAGATTTCAGATTCTTTGGAGTTGATATACTTAACCTTGTCTTTGCCAATTGTCCTTCCAGCAAAAGCTAAAATATTCCCTTGTCTATTCTTAATTGGAAAGATAATTCTATTTCTAAAAAAATCATAAAAGCTCTTTTGACCTTCTTTTTTTGTGATAAGACCCAAGCTTAGAGCGACACTTGAGGCATCTTTTTTCTTGTACAACAAGGAGGTGATTGAATCCCAGCTATCGGGAGCAAATCCTAGAGAATTTCCCTCAATGTCCTCGCGACTAAAACCCCTACTTTTCAAATAATCCATTGGTTTGGAATTTCTTTCCTCGTCAAGTAAGCATCTTGAGAAAAACTGAGAAACCTTATTGTTAAAATCATACATCTTCTTTTGAAGACCAAGGTCCTCATTAGGTTTATAGTTACTCTTTGGAATTTTTATATTAAAGAAATTCGATATTTCCTCTAAGGTTTCAGGATAGGTCAAATTCTTAAATTCTTTAATAAATTGAACTAGATTTCCACCAGCTTTACAAACAAAACAATGATACAAACCCTTGTCTTCACTTATATGCATAGAGGGTGACTTATCATCATGGAATGGGCACAAAACTTTGTATCCACTTCCAGACTTCTTGGATACAGACCAATTCTTGTCTATGTACTCTTTAATTGAAGTTTTTTGAAGTATGTCGTCTTTATTTAAGTTTTGTTCATTGGGTGACATTTAATTACTTTAGTATCTTGGCTTTCTAGCTTTCTTATTCATCCTTTTCTTTGCAGCAAAGAGTGCCTTCTTCTTTGTTTCACTTGGTTTTTCAAAATGCTCTTTCTTTCTTGCATCAGACAGAATACCGCCCTTCTCAACTTGCCTTTTGAATCTCCTAAGTGCATTCTCTAAATTTTCATTGCTTCCAATATATATACCAGGCATAAAACTCTCCAATAAGTAGAAAAAGTTATATCAGTATCAAATTAATGTCAAGGAATTAATCCTTAAAGAAGCTTCAGAGCTTTCTTAAGAAGCTCTTTCTTGTTAATCCTAAAATGATCATATAGATCATCCTTAGGTGCACTCGCACCAAAAGTCTCAATTGACACAACATTTGAGTAATCATCGAAAAAAGTTTTCCATCCAAGAGACAAGCCAGCTTCTATTGATACAATAGGAGAATCCCCTAGGATTTTCCTTCTTACTCTTTGAGGCTGACTTAAGAATTTATCTAAACAATTTATTGAAACAACGGTTGCCCTTTTACCCTTTTTAGCAAGATCTTCTGCTGTAGAGCAAGCTATCTCAACTTCTGAGCCTGAGGAAACAAATGTTATATCCCTTTCTAATTTTGATCCGTATATTATTTGGGCACCAACAGCAATCAGATTTTCATCTAGGCTTTCAGGAAATTTAGTTAAAAATTTCAAATCCTGTCTACTTAGAGCAATTAAAGAAGGATTATCAGACGTAATTGCATCCACCCAAGCATGAAAAGTTTCATTGATATCACAAGGTCTATAGACATTAAGATTAGGTATAGCCCTAAGACTAGCCAAATGTTCTACAGGTTGATGAGTAGGACCGTCCTCCCCTAAGCCTATAGAGTCATGAGTCATGACATATATTACTTTAATTCCCATCATGGCAGATAATCTAATAGAAGGCCTACAGTAATCTGAGAAAACAAGAAAAGTTCCACCATAAGGTATTATTCCTTTGTGCAAAGAGAGTCCATTCATAATAGACGCCATTCCATGCTCTCTAATTCCATAACGAATATAATCGCCTGAATATCTCTTAGCAGAAAGGTCTGTCATAGATTTAACCCTAGTATTATTTGAAGGTGTTAGATCTGCTGAACCACCAATCAATTCAGGAATATACTCCTTTAAAATCTCAAGAACTCTTTCACTAGACTTTCTTGTGGAAATTTTCTTCACATCTAAATTCTCTTTTTTAAATTTTTTGTAAATATCCTGCAGCAAAGTGTTTGAGAATTTTGAAGACAAGCTTTTGTTGAACTCTTTACGAAAATTGCTGCTCTTTAAGGATACTTCCCATTTTAGTCTATCTTTTTGTGACCTTACACCAGCCTTCCTCCATATATTAAGAATAGATTTAGGTATATCAAAAGGTTTATAGTTCCAATTTAAATTTGCTCTGGTATTTGCTACTTCTTTGGCTCCCAATGCCGCCCCATGACTTTTTTCTGAACCCTCTTTGTTCGGAGAACCAAAGCCAATCTTAGTTGAACAGGCAATCATGGTCGGTTTCTTAGATTTTTTAGCTCTATCAATGGATCTACGAATCTCAGAGTGGTTATGTCCATCAATTTTAATATAATTCCAATTATAAGACAAAATTCTCATCTTTGTGTCATCAGAAGTTGAAAGACTAGTTGGTCCATCTATAGAAATATTATTATCATCGAAGAAAACAATTAATTTATTTAATTTCAAATGTCCTGCAAGACTTAGGACCTCGTGACTAAGACCTTCCATGAGGCATCCATCACCCACAAAGGCATAAGTAAAATGATCTACAAGATCATCTCCAAATCTGCTATTTTGAATTCTTTCGGCTAAAGCCATTCCAACCGCATTACCTAGGCCTTGAGCTAGAGGACCAGTTGTTGTTTCAATTCCAATAGTATGCTTATATTCAGGATGGCCTGGGGCCTTAGAGCCTAATTGTCTAAAATTTTTAATTTCTTTTAAAGAGGGCTCAGCATAACCCAATAGGTACTGAAGAGAATAAAGCAACATTGAACCATGGCCGTTAGAAAGGACAAATCTATCTCTATCTGGCCAACTGGGTTTTGAAGAATCAAACTTCATATATTCATGAAATAGAACTGTTGCAACGTCAGACATACCCATAGGCATACCTGGATGTCCAGAGTTTGCTTTTTCAACTGCATCAATAGATAAAAACCTTAATGAATTAGGAATTCTTACGTCCATAATTTAAAATACAGTATCTTAATACAACATGATTTCAAATTTTTTTACATCTTTTGTTGAAAAAAGAATCTAGTGATATAAAATTGAAATACTTAAACAAATGGCTAAAGTAACTTATTTAAAAGGTAGACAAATTTTAGATTCCCGTGGTATGCCAACCGTGGAAGTCGATATGTCAATTGATAATAAACAGATTTGTCGTGGTTCTGTTCCATCTGGAGCATCCACAGGGTCTCATGAGGCTATAGAACTAAGAGACGCAAATCCAAAAGAATACAATGGCAAAAGTGTAAAACTTGCTGTTCAGAACATAAACACAACAATTAAAAAGAGTGTAATAGGTATTAATTTTAATTCTTTAGAAGAGTTTGATGACGTACTGTTAGAACTTGATGGAACACCTAATAAATCTAAACTTGGAGCTAATGCCATGTTGGCATGCTCAATGACCTTTCTAAAATGTCTTTCTAAAAATAGCAATAAAGAGATATACCAGTTCTTAAGCAACAACAAAGGGTACCTATTGCCAGTCCCCTTAATGAACATTATCAATGGTGGCGCTCACGCTAACAATGGATTAGACATTCAAGAGTTCATGATTGTTCCAGCTGGATTCTCTACTTTCTCTGATTCTCTAAGAGCTGGGTCTGAAATTTTTCAAACTCTTAAAGAGATATTAAACAAGAATGGTCATTCTACTGCAGTGGGAGACGAAGGAGGGTTCGCACCAGACCTAAGTTCAAACGAAGAGGCTCTAGAATACATATCTAAAGCAATTTCTGCTTCCGGATATAAACTCGGTGAAGAAATCTTTCTTGCATTAGATGTTGCAGCTACTGAAATATATAAAAATAAAAAATACAGAATCGACAAAAAGGAACTCTCTATTAATGAGATTTCTTCTTATTATGAAGAATTGATTTCGAAATTTCCTATCATTTCAATTGAAGATCCTTTGGATGAAGATGACTGGGAAGGGTGGACGATGTTAACGAAGCTTATTGGAGACAAAGTTCAACTTGTAGGCGATGATTTGTTTGTAACTAATAAATCAAGGTTGCTGACCGGAATAAAGAAGAAAGCTGCAAATAGTATTTTAGTTAAAATAAATCAAATAGGGACAATATCCGAGACCCTAGAAGCTATTGAACTCGCAAAGAAAAATAATTATTCATATATCATTTCTCATAGATCTGGAGAAACGGAAGATTCAATTATTGCAGATATTGCTGTAGCAACTAACTCTGGACAAATAAAGACAGGTTCGTGCTCAAGAACGGACAGAACTGCAAAATACAACCAGCTTTTAAGAATAGAAGAATTCCTAGGCTCAGATGCAAAATTTTCTAAATTAAAGACTTTTAATAGTAAATTCTAATTAGGTATTATAATATCTTCATATGAGACCAAAAACATTATTTGACAAAATATGGGATAAGCATATTGTCCACGAGGAAGAAGGGAAGCCTACCCTCCTCTATATAGACTTACATTTAGTACATGAGGTTACTTCTCCCCAAGCCTTTGAAGGGTTAAGAGTATCGGGAAGAAAAGTTAGAAGAACCGATAAAACTTTTGCTACAATGGATCACAACGTTCCAACAATCGATAGGAATAATATTAAAGATCCAATTTCCGCACAACAAATCAAAACTTTGGAAAACAATTGTAAGGAATTTGGAGTCGAGTTGTTCGATCTTTCAAGTCCTTACCAAGGCATAGTACATGTGATAGGTCCAGAGCAGGGACTTACTAGGCCCGGAAGCACTATAGTTTGCGGAGACAGTCATACTTCAACTCATGGTGCGTTTGGAGCTTTAGCTTTTGGAATAGGGACGAGTGAAGTTGAACATGTTATGTCTACACAATGCTTGTGGCAGAACAACCCAAAAACATTTGAAGTAAGGGTTGACGGAAAAAGACCCATAGGGGTGACAGCTAAAGATATAATATTAAGCATAATTGGTGAAAT
>CAJIYY010000067.1 GCA_905181755.1 Candidatus Dadabacteria bacterium UBA1144 | reverse complement strand
AGAAAGGGGAGCTCTTAAAACCTGGCAGTGCTTTTATTGAGAAGAACAATATAACCAAAGATGACATAGAGATATTCAAAAAAGACAATAGTGAGTTCATAGCGGCAAATATTAAAACGATAGGTCAGGAAACTCCAACTTTACTTACCAAAGCATCATCCGAAGCAATTAATAAAATAAAAAATAAGAAATTCATGAAATGGGGGTCTGATAACTTCCAATTTATAAGGCCAATAAAGAATCTTTTTCTTCTATTCGATTCTAAATTCCTAAATATAGAGATTAGTAATATAAAAAATGAAAATAGAATTTATGGACATAGATTTCATGATAATAAAGGAAAAAAGATTCTTTCCTTTATTGATTACTTCAAATATATGAAAAAAAGCTTCGTAGAGATTGACTTTAATCAAAGAAGAACCAGTATTCACAACCAGATACTGGAGATTGAAAAGAAACTTGGTGTCTTCATTCCAATTGACAAAGAACTTCTTGATCATGTTGCTAACCTGACAGAGAACCCTGATGTTCTTTGTGGTAGTTTTGATGAAAAATTTCTAGAGGTTCCCAAAGAAGTAAATATATCTGTCATGAAAAATCATCAGAAGTATTTTCCTGTATTTAAAGACAAAGAACTTAAAAAACTAGACTCTAAGTTCATTTTTATTGCAGGTTCAACTTTTTTAGATAAAAAGACAGTTATTTCTGGAAACGAGAAAGTAATAAGAGCACGCCTCGATGACGCAAAGTTTTTCTATAATGAAGACACGAACTCAGGACTCTTAAATATACAAAAGAAACTTGACTCAACAACTTTCATTGCTGGCGCTGGTACCTACGAAGACAAATCCAATAGGGTGCATCAAATATCTCGAGAATTAGTTAAAAGACTGGGATTGGGAAAGATGATCACAGGCAAAGACTTAGAAACAGCCTGCAAGATTATCAAAGCTGACTTATGCTCACAAATGGTATTCGAATTCCCCGAACTCCAAGGGATCATGGGTAGATACTATTTCGAAAAACAGAATCCAAATATAGCTGAAATAATTGAACAGCACTACTTACCAAAAGGTAGAAATGATAAGTTGCCTGACAATCCAATAGCTATGGTTATAAGCATTGCTGATAAACTAGACACTATCACATGCTGCTTTAGCCTTGGGTTGATTCCTACAGGGAGCTCAGACCCTTATGGACTTAGGAGGAATAGTATAGGTATAATTAGAATAGCTGAGAGTCTTAATAAAAATTTAGACTTAGTAGAGATATTAAGCTCATCAGTTGATTGCTTTGAAGCGAATATAAACAAAAAAGTGGGAGAAGATAGTAAGAATAAAGCTATTGATTTTTTTATTGATAGAGTAAAGAATTATTTTTCTGACATGAACTATCAATCAAATATTATAAATTCAGTTATGAATATAGATTCAACAGCACTTGATATAAAATCTATAAAAGATAGGGCCAGTTTGATAGACAAATTAAATAAAGAAGAGCGTTTAACTTCCCCAATTGAAGCCTATAAAAGACTAAAGAACATAGTAAAAGAGAATGCCGATTTAGAAATTAACACTAAACTTCTTACGAATCCTTTCGAACTAAGTCTATATAAAAGATATCTCTCAATTAAAGAATTATTTGGTAGTCAGCCTATGACCAAATCCCCAACAATCTTACTAAATGCCATTATAGAGACTGCCCCTGATTTAGCTAAATTCTTTGAGAATGTTTTAGTGATGGATGAAAATATTAAAGTTAGGCAGAATAGAATAAATCTTTTAACGAATATAAAAAAAATAATTTCTAGATTTATAAATTTAACAGAAATCTAAAGGGGTCCTTAATATGAAGACTAAAAAGAATGTTTTTTACTTCGGGAACAAAAAGTCAGACGGTAATGGCACGATGAAAGAGGTGCTCGGAGGCAAAGGTGCTGGCCTTGCTGAAATGACAGAGATTGGAATTAATGTACCACCTGGATTCACTATATCGACCAATGTCTGCGACATGTTCTATAAAAATAAAAAACAAACTCCCGGAACTGTTACTAAAGAGATTAGATTAAATTTAGCAAAGCTAGAAAAAATGACTAAAAAGGGTTTTGGGGATATTAAAAATCCGCTATTAGTATCTGTAAGATCTGGCGCGATGTTTTCAATGCCTGGGATGATGGATACTATATTGAATCTAGGTCTAAATGATAAAACCGTTGAAGGGCTGGCTAAAAAAACAAAAAACCCAAGGTTTGCTTGGGATGCTTATAGAAGATTTATTCAAATGTTTTCTGATGTAGTTTTAGATGTAAATAAAGACTTATTTGAGGAAAAACTTGAAGCACTTAAGAAGAAGAAGAAAGTAAAACATGATGTTGAATTAAACGAAGTAGCTTTAAAATCACTAGTTCAGGATTACAAAAAACTAGTAAAATCAAGAACAGGTAAAATCTTTCCTCAAGAACCACTTGATCAACTAAAGAAAGCAATTAATGCTGTTTTTTTATCATGGAACAATAAAAGAGCAATTTTTTACAGAAAGAAATATGACATTCCAGGTGATATTGGAACCGGAGTTACTGTTCAATCTATGGTTTTTGGGAACATGGGAAATGATTGTGGAACAGGTGTAGGATTTACACGAGACCCGCTCTCAGGAGAAAAAGAACTATTTGCTGAATATCTTCTAAATGCACAAGGTGAAGATGTCGTTGCGGGAGTAAGAACACCAAAGCACATCAAAGCAATGAAAAGAGAAATGGGCAACGTTCATCATCAAATAGTTAATACTGCCAAGATTCTTGAAAGACATTTTAAAGATATGCAAGACTTTGAGTTCACGATTGAAAATGAGATTTTATACTTGCTCCAAACACGTTCGGGTAAAAGATCAGGAATAGCAGCTGCAAAAATCGCTTGCGATATGGTAAAAGAAAGCCTAATAAGTAAGAAAGATGCCGTCAATAGAGTTGAGCCTGAGCATTTAGAGCAGTTCCTTTTTCCAATTTTTGACCCAGATGATAAAAAGAAATTTACAGTCTTAACTAAAGGATTGGCTGCTTCTCCAGGTGCAGCTTCCGGACTTGTCGCTCTGGACGCTCAAACAGCAGTTGAATTAAGCAAACAGGGACAAAGAGTAGTTCTTGTAACCAAGGAAACTAGTCCTGATGATATTCATGGAATGTCTGCAGCTAGCGGTTTACTTACTGCAAGAGGTGGTAGGACTAGTCACGCAGCAGTTGTAGGAAGGCAGATGGGAAAAGTATGCGTTGTAGGTGCAGAAGAAATCAAAGTTAATTTAGATACTCGAACATTCTCAGTTAAAGAAGAAGTTATTCACGAAGGAGACTATATATCGATAGACGGATTTGAAGGAAAAGTTTACAAGGGAGATATACCAGTTGTCGCTTCAGAAGTTATCCAGGTTATGCAGGGGAATATGATAGAAGTTGCCTCGGAAAGATATACTATTTTTTCAACTATTTTAAAGTGGGCGGACTCCTTTAGGAGGCTAAAAATTAGAACTAACGCTGATGTTCCAAGTGACGCAGAAATAGCAATAAAATTTGGAGCTGAAGGAATTGGTCTTTGTAGGACAGAGCATATGTTCTTCGCAGAAGATAGAATAAAAATTATGCAAGACATGATTCTTTCAACATCTACTCAAGATAGAGTTAAACATCTAAATAAACTTCAAGCAATGCAAAAACAAGATTTTATTGGCTTATTTACTACAATGAAAGGGTTCCCTTGCACTATTAGACTTCTTGACCCTCCGCTTCATGAATTCTTACCTAGAAGAGAAGACTTGATGGTAGAAGTGAGAGAATTGGAACTTTTAGACAATGACAAAAAGAAGCTTGATGAAAAAAGAGCTTTGCTTGAAAGAGTCGAAGAACTGCATGAGTTCAATCCTATGCTAGGTCTTAGAGGTTGTAGGCTAGGTATAACAATGCCAGAAATTACTAGAATGCAGGCAAAAGCGATATTTGAAGCTGCCATAGAAGTATCTAAGAAAAAAATTAAAGTTGTCCCAGAGATAATGGTTCCACTAGTTGGAATGGTTACGGAGTTCAAAATTCAGAAGGATATAATCAACAGTGTAGCAAAAGAGGTCTTGGGTAAAAGGAAAATCAAATATATGGTTGGAACCATGATAGAGGTTCCCAGAGCTGCCACAGTTGCTGATCAAATTGCTAAAGAAGCAGAGTTCTTTTCCTTTGGAACAAATGATTTGACACAGACTGTATTCGCTTACTCTAGAGACGATGCAGGAAAATTTATCAATCATTACCTTGAAACTAAAGTTGAAATAGATGGGAAAAGTGTAGAAATTTTAGAAAAAGACCCTTTCACTTCGATAGATATAGATGGTGTGGGAGAACTTATGAAAATGGGGTTAGAAAAAGGTAAGTCTACAAGAAAAGATCTTAAAGTTGGAATTTGTGGAGAACACGGAGGAGATCCAAGCTCGATAGATTTCTGCCATAAAATAGGATTAGATTATGTCAGCTGCTCCCCTTTCAGAGTTCCTATTGCAAGGTTAGCAGCTGCAAGAATTGCTATAAAAGAAAGTTAATTAGCAATTGCCGAAGTTCTCACTTCCCTTACTACTGTAATTTTCACATTACCTGGATATGAGACCTCATCTTCTATCTTCTTAGCGATTTCATGAGACAAGACGGTAGCCTCATCATCATTTATTTTATCACTATGAACCATAACTCTCACCTCTCTTCCAGCCTGAATAGCAAAGCATTTGTCTACACCATTAAAAGATGAAGCTATATCTTCTAGCTCTGTAACTCTCTTAACATAAGACTCATATGACTCTTTCCTAGCTCCGGGTCTCGCTGCAGATATCGCATCTGCCGCTTGAACAAGAAGACAATATAAACTTGATGGGTTATCAGAATGAGAAAGCTCAACAGCCTCAATAACTTCTTTTGGCTCATTAAACTTCTTCACCAGATCAGCCCCTATCTGATCATGGCTACCTTCCATATCGTGATCTACAGCCTTACCTATGTCATGAAGAAGACCTGCTCTCTTTGCCATCTTAGGATCAAGACCAAGCTCTCCAGCAAGGACGCCACACAGCTGAGCAACCTCGAGTGAATGATCTAATATGTTTTGAGAATAAGATGTTCTATATTTCATTCTTCCAACCAGTTTAACTAAATCAGGATGCATATTGCTTAATCCAAGTTCAAGAATTGCATCTTGACCAAGTTTTTGAAGCTCTTCACTTAGCTTTGATTCTATTTCGTCCACAATCTCTTCAATTCTTCCTGGATGGACTCTACCATCGTCCAAGAGCATCTTAATGGCTCTACCAGCAATTTCACGTCTTAATGGGTTGTGAGAAGAAACAGTAACTATCCCCGGTGTGTCATCTATGATAATATCAACACCTGTTCTTAGTTCAATTGTTCTAATGTTACGACCCTCTCTCCCAATTATCCTGCCCTTCATATCATCACTCGGCAGAGTCACGACTGTGGAAGTCTTTTCGGAAGTATACGAAGCAGCATATTTTTGAATAGCCATTGCAATAATATTTTTAGCTTTTCTTTCAGCATCTTGATGAAGATTATTATCAATCTCCTTAATTTTCCTGGCTGAAATTATCTTAGCCTCGTCTTCAACTGAAGCTACAAGCTCATCCCTTGCCTCTTCTCTCGTTAGGCCTGATATTGACTCAATTTTCGTTTTAGCGTCTTCAAGAATTAATTCAAGCTCATTTTCTTTAGATAGATATTTCTTTTCTAGCTCACTACAGTTCTTCTCTTTTACCTCTAATCTGGCCTCAGACTTTGTTATCTCTAAGTGCATCTCCTTAAGAGCGACTTCTTTTTCTTCTGCTTCTTTAACCTTACCTGCAGCTTCTTTCTTAATTGAGGAAACCTCCTCTTTAACTTTCTTCATTTGATTATCTTTAAACTGTTTAGCTTTTTTCTCATTTTCCTTGCCGAGCTTAAAAGCTCTATTCTTAGCTATTGATATTATATTTTCAGATTCTTCTTTCAACTTAGAAACATCTTTGATTAGATTACTTCTAGATGCTAACCAAAAAATTAAAAAACCACCCAATAAAGACCCTAAACAACTTAGTATTAAAATTAAATTCATACCTTTCACCTCCTAGTTAATCTGCATAAACCTTTTTTCTGTAAAAACTTTAGAAAATTTTATATCATGATTTTCGCCACTATAAGTTTCTATAAACTGGAAATCATAAATAAAAGAAAGAATCCTTTCTTTCCCTATATCTTCAAGCTCTTTATCGTAAAATCCACCACCATAGCCTAGACGTCTGCCTGTCTTGCCAACTGCTAAACTTGGAACAACAAAAAAATCAATATCTTCTAAGTCAACAAAATCTAAACCAACAGGTTCCATAATGTTGAACTTACCTACAGAAAAATTATCGAGACTATGTGCCTGAATAAATCTAATCCTATTTCCTAATAATTTAGGATAGAGAACTTTCTTGTTCAGCTTGATTAATGTGTTGTGGATGAACTTCGTTTCTACTTCACAATTTGTTGGATAATAAAGCGCTATTGAAGAAAAAGATTCAAGTTGATGAATACTATCAATAAACAGGTTGCCAATATCAATAGAGCTAGACAAGACAACATCGTGGTCCATATTCAGTCTTTTTTTAAGCAGCAGGCTCCTAAGCTCGGGCTTCTTAAAAACTTGAGACGATTCTGTTAATTTTTTCACCATACTCTTCCTTCTCTTTTTGCAAGGAAAGAATCTCGTATACGGCATTAACCAGAAGAACGTTGGAAACTGTTAGACTTGCTACTTTAGAATTAGTTAAGTCATGTTTTAAATAATTAATATTAATATATTCTTCAATCTTATTAATTATTTCACTGCTACATTCAGTATCAATTGTTAATTTTTCTTCCTGAAAAGCTAAATGTATCTTTTTCACTAAATTCCAAAATCTCTTATAATCTCTTCCAACTCATCAAGTGCGGCTTTTACTTCCTTGTAATAGATATTGCTTTCCGCTCTTAACTTTCTATTTTCATTACCTAATCTTTCTAAACTTTTATTTAAATTAACTAACTTTTCCTCTAGTCTTACTTTTGCTTCTACGGTATCCTTAACTTTTTTATCAAGGATATCTAAGATATCCATGATATAATCTTATCCAAAAGTGGGAGCTTTACAAGCTGTGTTTCTCTAATGATTGAGCAAAAAATAAGAAAAGAACTAGAATCTGCGAAGATAGAAGTTGGTGAGATTGATCTAAAACTGAATTCAAACACTATAAAAGGTGATGAAATCATACAATTATCAAAAAAAAGAAGTCAATTAATTGAGATAGTCACCCTTTATGATCAGCTTGTTGAGATTGAAACCTCTATAGAAGAAAATAGAGAGCTATTAAGCGATAAAGAGTTTAAATCTCTTGCAGAAGAAGAGCTTACGACTCTTGAAACAAAACTAACCTCGATTGAAGATAAAATTAAGTT
>CAJIYY010000066.1 GCA_905181755.1 Candidatus Dadabacteria bacterium UBA1144 | reverse complement strand
TCTTCTGACTCTTCTTCTTCTTCGAATTCTTCTAGTTCTTCTATGTCTCCAAGGTCATCTAAGTCATCAATTTCTTCTAGGTCTTCAAATTCACCTTCATCTTCGGTATCATCATTTGAGTCTATTTCTTCTTCTATCTCTTCTTCATCTTCGTCCGACTCTTCCCATATATCATCGTCATATTCTATTTCCTCTTCTAAGTCGTCTAAGATCTCTTCTTCCATTTTACGAAACTCATCTCCTCCACATAATAAGTAAATATATGGTTGAAAAAACTTACCACCTAATGAAGCTTGATTTGCTTTCAAAATAAACCTCCAAAGAATATAGACTACAATTTAAAATATATTTAACAGTAAAAAAGTCAATAGAGTTTTTTAATTATTTTTATGCTTGGTTTATTTTTTAAAATGTATATTATTTATTTATAAGTAATTTCCCCTAAAGAGGTCATATTTTGCCAATATCAAAGATTGAAGATGCTATTAAGGATATAAAAAAAGGAAAGATGGTCATACTCGTTGATGATCAGGATAGAGAGAATGAGGGAGATTTAATTGTTGCTGCTGAATTTGCAACCCCAGAAGTAGTAAATTTCATGGCTACACATGGTAGGGGTCTTATTTGTTTGTCTGTAGATACTGCAAAAGCTAAGAAGTTAGACCTTTCTCCAGTCAACAGACAGTCAGATGAAAATCTTGACTCTACTGCCTTTACAGTTTCAATCGATGCTAAAAAAGACGTCACTACTGGGATATCGGCACATGATCGTTCAAGGACTGCTATACAGGTAGCAAAAGATTCTTCTGTTGCGTCAGATTTTGATAAACCAGGCCACATGTTTCCTCTTGTAGCAAGGGATGGCGGAATACTAGTTAGGGCAGGGCACACTGAAGCCTCAGTTGATATTTCTAGAATGGCAGGACTGAAGTCTTGTGCGGTAATTTGTGAGATAATGAATAATGATGGTTCAATGGCAAGACTTAATGACTGTGAAAAATTTGCCAAGAAACATAAAATAAGAATAGCAACTATTGCAGATTTGATAAGTTATAGATTACAAAAAGAATCTTTTGTAACTGAATCTGCTTCTTGTAGCCTTCCTACTAAGTATGGCGACTTTACTTGTTATTCTTTTGATAGTGAGATTGACAACAAGACTCATCTAGCTTTAGTTAAAGGTAAGATTGTTCAAAATAAAGAGTATTTAGTAAGAGTTCATTCGGAATGTTTAACAGGTGATTTATTAGGTTCAAAAAGATGTGATTGTGGTTCACAGCTTGATAAATCATTGGAAATGATTAACAAAGAAGGAGCGGGTGTCTTGCTTTATTTGAAGCAGGAAGGTCGTGGCATTGGAATAAAGCAAAAGATTAAGGCTTATGCTCTTCAGGATGAGGGGCTTGATACAGTTGAGGCTAATCATGCATTGGGCTTTAAAGCAGATTTAAGAGAGTATGGAACTGGTGCTCAAATTTTAAGAAACTTGGGACTTAAGAAGATAAGGTTGTTGACAAATAATCCCAGGAAAGTTGCCGGTCTTGACGGCTTTGGTATTAAGATAACAAAAACTGTCCCAATTGAGACTGCTCCTGAAAAAGAGAATATAAAGTATTTGCGAGCAAAAAAGAAGAAGCTGGGGCACAAGCTGAGCCTAGTTGAGTAGAATGAAAGATGATAGAGAAATGGCTCCCGACAATAAGCTGGTAATCTATGTTGTTGTCAGTACTTTTTATAAAAAAATATCAGGGAAACAGTTGTACAATGCTAAGGAAGTTCTTCTACGTGAACTAGGAATAGAAGGAAATCAGTTGAAAATAATAGAATGCTTAGGTTCTTTAGAGTTGCCTTATCTTATTAATACAGTTTGTAAGAAGTATAGTCCAAATGGTGTGGTAGCATTAGGATGTATAATCGAGGGAGAAACAACTCACTTTGAGGTTCTTTCTAATGCCATTTTTGATAAGCTGATTCAGATAAGTATTGATCATGATACTCCTATAACTTCAGCAATTTTAACAGTTAAAAATGAACAGCAGGCAATAGAGAGATCAGATGGTGGACCTAAAGATAGGGCCATAGAAGCGGCTAAGAGTTTGGTTAGTTTGATTAAATTAAAAAGGGAATTATAACAATGAGATACTGGATAGATAGAAGAGCACGAGAGTTATCTTTAAGGTTTATGTACAGTTTAGATGTTAAATCTTCAGACTTTTCTTTTGATGTTGACGATTTCAACTTGAATGTAACGAATTTCTGGGAAACTAATCCTGTTAATAATTATTACATGCTTAAGGTGATGAAGATTAAAGATCAAGACATGATAGTCGTAGGTTCGGCTGCTTTAAGTAATAATAAAATTTTTCTTAGAATAATTAATAAAGCTAAATTTAATACTCTAGCTAGTGGAGTAAGTAATATTGAGAAATTTAAAGTTTTTCTGAAGACATATAATCTAAATGAAAGGATTGCAAATCATGACGCAGAATTTTATAAACTTTTAAGAGATATCTTTTCT
>CAJIYY010000065.1 GCA_905181755.1 Candidatus Dadabacteria bacterium UBA1144 | reverse complement strand
ATAGTGCAGACAATTTAACTAAGCTTTCTTTGGAGTTGGGAGGAAAGGCACCCAACATAGTGTTTGACGATGCAAATTTAGCATCTTGCATTGAAGCAAATCTTCGAGGGGGTTTCTTCAACCAAGGAGAAAATTGCACTGCAGTTACAAGGCTTTTTGTTCATAAAAAGATATTTAATAAGTTTCTAAAGCTTTACATTAAAAGTATTGCAGAAATTAATCAAGACTTGCCTGAGAGCACCAATTCCCAAATGGGCTCTCTTATTTCTAAGGACCACTTTAAAAAAGTAGGGAGATGTGTGGAGAAAAGCTTGAACCAAGGAGGGCGATTGCTTTATCAAGGTGTTGTAAAGAGTCACTTGAAGGGGCATTATTATCCTCCAACTTTGATAGAAATAACCGATAGCGACAATATTTTGTTTAATGATGAGGTTTTTGGGCCAGTTGTAGCTATAATGAAGTTCGAGAATGAGGAAGAAGTGGTTTCTATGGCTAACAATACGAATTATGGGCTTGCGGGCGGCGTTTGGACACAAGACATCTCTAGAGCCTTTCGAGTCTCTTCTATGATAGATGCAGGCTATCTGTGGGTTAATACTTATGGAGGAATAATACCCGAAACACCTTATGGTGGATTTAAGCAAAGTGGAGTTGGGAAAGAGCTAGGATCAGAGGGACTAGAGGAATACTTAAGAACTAAAAATATTTCTATCTTTACAGGAGATTCTTTGCCAAGCTGGTATGGAAGAAAATAAGCTAAATCTTAATAATATTTATGAATCTATCTGGGACGAACTTCTTAGTGGGGCGTTTAACAGAAAGCACCCTTTTCATCTTTGTTTTTTCTCCTCTTTGTCAGCTGACTCTTTAGCTCCCGAAACACGTATTGTAATATTGAGGGAAGCAATTAAAAAGAATTTGCATTTGAGAAGTAATTGTGACCTTAGGTCTAGTAAAACCAAAGAAATCGAAAAGAATCCTGAAACTATGCTTATGTTCTATGATTCAGAAAAAAAAGTACAGATACGAATAAGGGCATTATCAAAGATTGTTAGAGACAAAAAAATTGTAGAGCCGATTTGGAATAATTCACAAGAAATAAGTAGACAGTGCTACTATACACCCTTCTCTCCCTCTTCTGTCTTAAAGGAACCCTTTTCCAATAGTCTCCTTAACTTAAAAGGGAAAGAGCTTGGACTATCTGTCTTTGGGTTAATTGTTAGCACAGTAGTACAAATAGATTATTTAAAATTAAAGCATGATGGACATGTAAGATGCGAATTTAGGTGTGACAAAAAGAGATTAGTGAAGAGTAATTGGATAGCGCCTTAATTAAAAAGAGGCCAGATCTACTGGCCCCTTAATAAAATAAACTATTATTTAAAAGAATGTTCCCTTAAGTAATAAGTTCATGCCTGGAATTAAAAGTGTTACGAAACTTTCTGCTATAAATAAATAAGCAAGAAGAGTTCCTAATGCTTTACCTTGTGCTAACACTAAGAAAGCAACTAAAGTAAGAACACCCCATGCTACATTAAACATACCTAGTTCCATAGCTCCAACGCCAAAGAAGTATGATGCGTACCATAGAAAAACTATAGTAGCGAATAAGCAATACCAACCTAAGCCTTTTCCGTCATGTCCTAAGGTGAAAACACCAAAAGCTATAACATAGATAAGAGCAAAAACTGAAACAAGTGTGGTAGTAGCAGCACCTTCTGGTCCTAATCCTGCGCCTGTAAAAGCCGCTATAAGAATTAGAATCGCAACGCCACCGTTAAGCATACCAACTTCTTTACCACCGGTTTTACCTAATAAGGTCATACCGTTAGCAAAAAATACAAAACCTACGAGTACAAGTACATATCCTAACATATACAAATACCTCCTTTTTTAAAGTTAAGTACTATTTATCATATTTTGGAAAGAAAAGTCAACAATTAATTAAGCAAAAAACTTAAGAAAAGCATGACTAAGGATGGGTAAGCACCCTTAGTCACTGTCTTTTTATTTATAAAAGAAATTATATTTTAAGCTTCTTTTCTTTGTACTAAAATCACCCAAACACCTTTTTGTACAACATCCCCTTCCTGGTTTACTACATTTACTTCCCAGTTTAAGAAACCCATATTAGGTCGTTTGTGCTCTTTCTTTTCAACAAGTTTTCTTGTTATTTTTACTGTATCTCCTGGCTTGACAGCCCCAGAGAATCTCCAGTCTTGGAGTCCCATAAATGCAATTGTTGCTAATCTAGGCATTGTAAACCAAAGTCCGGTAGCAATAGATAGAACGCACATTCCATGAGCTACCCTTGTTTTGAAAACTGTATTTTTTGCAAATTCTTCGTCAATATGCATGTTGTTAAAATCAGCAGAAAGACCAGCAAAGTTAACAACATCAGCTTCTGTTACTGTTCTCCCACTAGATTCGTGCTCAGTTCCTTCTTCTATATCTTCATAAAATAATTTGTCGTCCATTTTTATCCCCCATTATTGTACTGGTTTAAATTTAGCAAAAGTTACTTCATCTGTTGCGTCTTCAAAGACTACTTCTACTTCCATACCAATTGTTACGGTTTCTGGATCACAGCCAACTATGTTGGACATCATTTTAACGCCATCATCTAGCTCAACTAGAGCGACAACATAAGTTTCACCTTTATAGGCTCTTGTTGGTCCCATGTAGTGAACTGAGAATGTCCAAACCTTTCCTTTTCCAGTTGATTCAACCCAGTCAAAGTCCATATTAAGTGAACCTGGGAACGGGCTTATAGCTCTAGGGTAGAAAAAGACCTTACCAGTTTCTTTACATTTTGGTAGCATAAGCTTGTGAGCCTTGGTACCCTCCCAGAAAGGTTTACATTCCGGTCTAAAATCTGGAAGCGGCTTTAAGTATTCATTTTTTTCTTCTGACATATTTAATCTCCTAATTTGTTTTTTTTAACTTACTGGTTCGTTTCCTAAAAGAATTGTACTGTGGGCAGAAACTATTCCACCATTACCATGAACTAATGCAACGCTAGGGTTTTTAACTTGTCTGGCCCCAGCATCACCTCTTAGCTGTAAAACTGCTTCTACAACATGGTGCATTGCTCCTAAGTGTGCTTGGGACAAAAGACCACCATGAGTATTGATAGGCGTATCTGCATCCTTATGGAGTCTTCCCTCCAAAGCGTAAGCGCCAGCTTGCCCTCTTGGAACGATACCTAGTCCTTCTAATTCAAGAAGTGTTGTTATTGTAAAACAGTCGTATAAGAATGTAATGTCCACGTTATCATTTGTCATTCCGGCAGTTTCAAATGCTTTCTTTCCTGATTTTTCAACAGCACCATAAATTTGCTCTAGGTTTTCACAAGAAGTTAGATACTGATGTGAAAATCCTTGGCCCATTCCATGAAGATAGATAAGGTCTCTTTTTAAACCAAGCTCCTTTGCTTTTGCATTTGTAGTAACAATAAATGCGGCCCCACCATCTGAAACAATTGAGCAATCATATTTAGTTAAGGGGGATGCAAGCAGCCTTGTTGCCATTATGTCGTCTAAAGTTAAGTCATCTTTCATCATTGCATTTTCTTTTAGTTTTGCATGCTGTCTCATAGTTACAGCAACTGAATGAAGATGCTCTCTTTTACCTTTTGTCTCATAAAGATACCTGTTTGCCATTAGAGCATATCCGCCCGGTGTTGTTAGTCCAAAAGGAAATTCAAATTCCCCGTGACACATTTCTCTAATTAAAGCAATCATTCCTGTTGAAGAGATTCCAGACAAAGTATTGTCCCCTCTTACGCACAAGACAACTTCAGCCTGGCCAGAATTTATAGCCATAGCTGCAGCGGCTGTCATCCAAACAGCTGTTGCGCCACCGATAGCGACAGACTCGAAATATTTAGGATTAATACCCATATAGTCTGCGAAAGTAGTACAATGCATAAATGTTTCTTCAACCAATGAGAAAGCAGTTATGATTCCGTCAACATCGGACTTTTGAATCCCAGCGTCTTCGATTGCTAGTTTAGATGCTTCCGATAAAAAATGAAAAGAACTTTTTCCAGGAATTTTTCCTTGATCAGTTTCACCTACTCCGATAATACCGATTTGGTTCTTCTTTAGTAATTCTTTTGTGTCTTCTATGCTTGGTATGTGTGTACCCATCTTACTATTCTCCTTTATTTTTTTATTCTTTTAGATTAACAAAAAATACTTAAATTCCAAGCTCCTTAGCAATAATAACATGCTGGATTTCAGATGTACCTTCAGTTATAGATGACAACTTGGCATCTCTGTAAAACCTTTCGGCTGAATATTCAGTAGCGTAACCGTAGCCACCCAACACTTGCACGCCTTCACTAGCACACCATTGAACAATCTCTGCAGAATAAAGTTTAGCCATTGAGGCCTCTTTAACGCAAGGACGTCCCTGGTCATATAGCCAAGCAGCTTTATAACCAAGTAGTTTTGCAGTTTCAATTTTCACAGCCATTTGTGCTAGTTTGAAACTGATAGCTTGAAATTTATTAATAGGCCTTCCAAAGGCCTCTCTTTCTTTAGAGTATTCAAGAGCATATTCAAAAGCTGCTGTTGCTAAGCCAACGCTTTTAATTGCGTGGGAGATTCTTGCGGCAATTAGTGTTTCCATCAATGCCTGAAATTTTCCCTCTTCTCCGCCAAGCAAAGCACTCTCTGGTAATTTGCAATTTTCAAAAACTAATTCAGCAACATCAGAAGACCTATGGCCTAATTTGTGAATTTTTTTTGAAACCTCAAATCCAGGAATATCTTTATCTACAATAAAAATGCTTATGCCATTTTTTTTATCTTCTTTATTTGTGTATGCCGCAACTATTACATAGTTACAGATTACTCCATTGGAACACCATGTTTTTGTCCCATTTAATATCCACGAATCCCCATCTTTAACTGCATTTGTTTTAATAGCCCTAGCATCAGTTCCTGCATTAGGCTCTGTAATGGCCAAGGCCCCTATGGTTTGGCCAGCAATCGAAGGCACTAAATATTTTTGTTTTTGTTCTTCTGTTCCAAATTTGGATATAGGAAGAGATCCTAAGTCAACATGGGCAGCTACTCCCTTAGCTATGCCAGCACAAGTTCTACCAAGCTCTTCAGCCAGGATACATTGTGTAACTTTGTCTAAGCCTAGTCCGCCATACTTTTCTTCAAAACAAATTCCTAGCAAGCCCATTTCAGCCATTTTAGGAAATAGTTCTAGGGGAAATGATTCCTTTTCTTCTGCTTCTTCAACTAGCGGAGCAATTTCTTCTTTGCAAAAAGTTCTAATTGCATCTCTCATCATGTTTTGGTCATCTGAAAAATCAAAGCTTAAACTCATTAATTTTCCTCCGTAACTTTATATTTTAAGGGTAATTCGAACGAATTTATTATATCAGAATGATCCCTATATCGCAAAAAAAACTTACAACCTCGTTCTTTGTTTGTTGTAGAAATATGTTTATATTGTTCTATGGAGCTAATGAGTGATACCATATGTGCTATTTGTACACCAATAGGAGTGGGCTCTGTTGCTGTAATCAGGATAAGCGGGCCTTCTGCTATTAAGATTGCCAAAAATATTTTTAAGCCTTTAAAAAAAAGTAAAGCTTTTAATTTGGAGCCCAAGAAGGTCTATCTAGGGCACATTGTTTCAGATGGAACAATTCTTGATGAGTCTATATGCATATACTTTAAGTCTCCAAACTCTTTGACAGGTCAAGATGTGGTGGAATTTCATACTCATGGGGGCCTTATTGTTCCGTCTCAGGTTTTAAAATTATTAATTAAAAATGGTTCAAGGGTTGCAGAACCAGGAGAGTTTTCATTTAGGTCTTATCAGAATGGTAAGATAGATTTAGTTAAAGCAGAGGCCGTTGCAGGCCTGATATCTTCTCAATCAGAGGCAGCCGCAGCTTGTTCAACAAAAAATATTTCTGGAGAAATCAGTAAAAAATACAATGATATCAGGGAGTTAGGTATAGATTTAGTTGCCGAAATTGAAGCTAGAGTAGATTTTCCAGAAGATGAAATCCCGGAAGAAGACAAGAAGTTAATAGGAAGCAAGTTTGATGACCTGATCGGTGCCTCCGAAAGTGTTTTGGGAACTTACAAAAGAGGCAGACTGGTTATTGATGGTATCAGGGTTCTGCTTTTAGGTGAACCTAATACGGGAAAGTCAACTTTGTTAAACTCTATGTTGATGGAGGATAAAGCTATAGTGTCTTCAACTCCAGGGACTACAAGAGATATTTTGGATGCTAATATTATATATAAAGGTCAAAAGATAATTTTGTCAGATACTGCAGGTATTAGAAAGACTTTCGATGAGGTTGAAATTGAGGGAATTAAAAGAGCCAAAGCAAAAGTAGAGTTCTCGGACCTAGTTTTGATAGTTGTTGATTCTGGTAATCTTGCTAGTGAATCTGAAGAGATAGGAAGGATTTTTGATTTTGTTCCACGTGGAAAAAGAATTTTGATTGCCAACAAGTCAGATCTTTATAGCAAAATAGAGCTCTCCGCAGAGGGCTTTGAAGAAGTTTTGTCTGTATCAGCAAAGAATAGGGTGGGGATTTTGCCTCTTCTAGATAAGATAGTTGTAATGAAGGAAAACGAAGGCTCAATTGACTTTGACGAAGGAATTGTGACGACAGAAAGACAAATGCTCCTTTTAGAGGAAGGGCTTAAAGAAGTCAAGAAAGCCAGGTCTTCTTTTGATTGCCTTCAGCCAAACGAGATTACTTCTATTCACCTCAGACTCTTTTTAGATGCGATTTCTAAGATAACAGGAGAAATTTCAAATGAACAAATTTACGATCAACTATTCTCTAAATTTTGTATAGGAAAATAAAATCTAATAATTTCGGTATGTTAGAGGCAATTTGAGTCTTTTATCAACATTTGTCCACAATATGTTGATAAGATTATCCAGTTAAAACATAAAAAATTTTACTTATTGATAAAATAATCTAATATAATTAAGGGGTTAGATTTATATATGATTGTTTCGTTAGCTGAATTAAGTAAAGTTTTAAATAAGAAGCTTAAAATTCAAGATGTTTCAGAATCTTTGACGATGATGGGGCTGGAAGTCGAAAGTGTAGCAGAAGCTACAGTATCCATTCTAGACCAAAATATAGTTGTAGGGTCTATTAAAAATATTGAAAAACATCCTAACGCAGACAAATTGCAAATATGCCTTGTTGATTCAGGTAAGGAAATTCTTACTGTTGTTTGTGGAGCAGCTAATATTAAAGCTGGAGACAAGGTTCCGTTGGCACAAATAGGAACTAAATTTGGAAAATCTGATAAGTTTCCCGACGGTTTAAAAATAAAAAAAACTACTATCAGAGATATTGAGTCTTACGGAATGCTTTGCTCTTCGTCTGAGCTCGGGTTGGGGTATGAGTTTGAGGATGGGATATTTATTCTTCCTTCCGAGTTTAAAATAGGTGAACAATTCAACAAAATAGAGTCGCTCAGTGATTATTTACTTGATGTCTCCATTACTCCTAACAGGGGTGATTGTCTCTCAATCTTTGGAATTTGTAGAGAGCTAGCGGCTGGATTAGATTGTTCTTTTACCAGTCCCATGTTTGACAGCAATGCCGATGGAAAAAGGGTAGATTCATTACAAGGAATTTCAGTTAAGTTAGAATCAAACAAAATATATAGATATGCGCTAAAAAAGATTGAGAACGTTAAGCTGAAGCCCTCCCCTTTTTGGTTGAAGAATTTTCTAGCAAAAATGAATATATCTTCTATTAATAATATTGTTGATGCATCTAATTTTTTTATGATTACAACCGGACATCCTATACATGTTTTTTTTTTTTATTAAATAGAAGGAGCTTCAATCTCTGTCACCACTTCAAGTAATAGTGAGATTGAAACTTTAACTAACGAAGTAAAGAAAACAGAAGGCCATTTGGCAGTTTGTGACGAGAAGGGACCTCTAGCATTGGCTGGAATTGTAGGCGGAAAACGAGCAAGTGTTACAGCTAAAACAAAGAATATATTAATTGAATGCGCATCATTCGACCCAGCCCAGATCAGGTCAAGCTCTAAGTCTTTAAACATATCTTCTGAGTCGTCTTTTCGATTCGAAAGGCATGTTTCGGAATATTCAATCAAAGATGCCTTGTTCTATGCTGCAGATTTAATTCAGTCAATCTGTGAAGGTGACCTTGTAAAGGACTACTTAGATACTAATCCCAATTTGGAAAATTTAAGAACAGTAGATCTTTCTATTGGAAAAGTTTCAAAGATATTGGGGGCCAAAATAGACAAGCAAGAGATTGTAAAGATTCTAGAATCGCTCTCCATAAATCGGACCTCTATAGAAAAAGATTCTTCTGATAAGATAACTTTTGCTGTCCCTGACTATAGATTTGATATCTCGAGTGAGCATGATTTAATTGAAGAAGTATTGAGAGTGAGAGGTTTTGATTCGATAGATCCAGTCCTACCCAAAGTCTCTATCCGAGAAAAGTTGACTAGCCCGGTCGTCGATCTAAGAGTTCTGACAAGCAAGGCTAGAGCTTCTTTTTCTCAAGACGGCTACTCTGAAGTTGTTAATTTTAGTTTTACAGATGATTTAATTTTAGAAGATTTAGAAAAAATTGAAATTTTAAATCCATTGTCAAATGACTCTAAATTCTTACGATCAAGTCTGATTCCTTCATTGTTAAAAAACGCAGCTTATAATTTTAACCATGGTAATGATAGATTTAAGCTTTTTGAGATAGGAAATGTTTTCTCTGGCTCAAGTAGTAAAATTACCCAAAATATGCAGTTGGCAACACTGTGTTCCATCGAGCCAAAGAATTTAATGTGGGATAAAAATGGTTTTGATTTTTATGATAAAAAACGATCCCTTGAACAGTTTTTTGATTTTGCTGACATAGAATCTAAGTCTATTAGTTTTAAATCTTCTAGCAAAAGTATTTATGCTTCTCTCCTACACCCAGGAAAGTCTGCATTTCTGTATAGGAACGAAGAAGAGGTAGGTTTCCTTGGAGAAATACATCCTGAGATTCTAGCACTTTATAATATTAAAAAAGAGCTACTTGTTTCTAAGCTTTTTCTAGATAAGATTTCAAAACTTGAAACGAAAAATAAAAATTTAAGTCCTTTTGGAACCCATCCTTTGGTACAGAGAGATATCTCATTGTTGATTAATAAGGACATTGAAGCAATGGAAGTTATTGAACTAATTAATAAATCCAACTCGACCCTTATAAAAGAAGCCTTCATTTTTGATGTTTTTGAAGACTCTAAAATTGGACCAGATAAGAAAAGTTTGTCCATCTCTCTTTTGTTTGGAGCTAACGATAGAACCTTAGAAGACAAAGAAGTTTCAGACGAGATGAATGAAATTTTATTAAAAGTTCAAAAAGAGATTCCTATGGAGATTAGGGAGTAATTATGACTAAGAAAGATTTAGCCAACATCTTGAATAAAACTTTAGGTATTAGCCTTAGGGAAACTGCAAGAATTGTAGATCGGTTTTTTGATCTCATCATTAAAGACTTAATCAAAGGAAAGAATGTCAAACTTCCAGGTTTTGGATCTATAAAGATTCAAAATCGTCAGTCGAGAATTGGAAGGAACCCCACAACGGGTGATTCAATAAAGATTGCTGAAAGGAAAGCTATTGTTTTTAGACCTAGCAAAAATTTAAAGAAAAAACTTAATGAAACTGCAACTAACGGAAAGGTCGAGTGAGAAATATATTTAACTTTGTCAGACAAAATTTTGTTTCAGGTTTGGCAGTTTTTGTACCTTTTGTTATAACATCCTATTTGCTGATAGAAGTGGGAAAGTGGTTAAATACTTTAGTAGAGTTTACTCCAGCTAGATTTATCAGACTTCCCGAGATTGTTACCCCCTTCTTTGCTGAACTAATTCTCTTTTTTTCTGCAATCCTTTTCTTTGTTTTACTCATAACCCTACTTGGTCTAGGAACTAAGAATTTATTGGGAAAATTATTAGTTAAGTTTGGGGAGAAAACTATATCAAAAATACCCTTAGCTAATGCAATTTTTACTACTACCAAAGAAATTTCTAAGATAGTTTTTTCCGAAGGAGAAAAACAAAAGAACGTTGTTCTAGTAGAGTACCCTCGTAAGGGGGCGTTCTGTTTAGGTTTCGCAACTCATAATGTAGATTCTAAGGATTTTGATAAGATCCCAATATTTATTCCTACTTCTCCAAACCCTAGCTCGGGTTTTTTAGTTTTTTTTGCTAAGGATGAAATTAAAAAATTAGATATATCGGCTGATGAAGCTTTTCAGCTAATACTTTCAGGAGGACTTGCTTTTAATGACTCAAGCTCTCTATCAAAATATAAGTTTTAATTTAAATAAATTTTTAAAACCTAATCAAGTCGTGCTAGTGGGGCTTTCTGGTGGGGAAGATTCGTCTGTCCTTCTTGATGTCCTATTAAAAGCAGAGTTGAATCTAGATATTCACGTATGCCATTTCAATCATATGCTCAGAGAAAAAGATTCAAATGATGACCAAGGATTTGTTGAGGATGTTTGTAAAAAATACAACCTTCCTTTGTATATAAAAATGCTCGATATTAAGAGAGCCGCAAAGTTTTTAAAAAGAGGAATTGAAGAAACCTCAAGGCTATACAGAAGAAAATTTTTTGAAAAAACTGCCCTGAATATAAACTCTTCTGTTGTTTGTCTGGGCCACCATAATAATGATCAGATTGAAACATTTCTAATGAGGCTTATTCGTGGGTCATCGCTTAAGGGTTTAAGCTCAATGTCAATTATAGACGGTTTATATTTCAGGCCTTTACTGGAAATACCCAAGACTGAAATTCAGAAATACTCTAAAGAGTTTAATGTCTCATGGGTAGAAGATAAAACAAATACAGATGAAAAATATACAAGAAATAATATTAGAAAGAATTTGGTACCTTTTATTTTTAAAATGAATCCTAATTTCAATGAAACAATAAAAAATACTTTGGGTCATATATCGGAGCAAAATAGTTTTGTCATGAACCATGTAGAATTATTGCAAAGGAAACTGATAAAACAGGTAAACAATAGTGATTTTATTATCCCATTAAAAAAATTTAACAAACTTAGTCTTTTTGAAAGAAGAGAGCTATTGTTTAGTTTTTTAAATAAAAAAGTCAGTAAAGATGTATTTGTAAGCTTTAAAAATATTAATGATTTAGTTTCATTGGCTTCTTCTAAAAGTGCCTCTGCTAAATTTTTTCTTACAAAGCAAATTCAAATTCAAAAGGGTTACGATTTTCTTTTTATACAGTTAAATATAAAAAAAAATGATAAGTACGATATAAAAATTAATTCTTTAGGTTCCTGGGAAGACAATAATTTAGTTATCAAAATCAATAAATACGAAAACGTTAACAATTCCTCTATTAAGTTTTTTGATTTTCCTTCAAATGAAATTGATATTAAAGTTAGAAATTTTAAGAATGGCGATAGGCTGAGATTAAAAAATTCTCACGAAAAAAAGCTTCAAGATATTTTTACAGACAACAAGGTCCCCCAATTTATAAGATCCAAATTGCCAGTATTTGAAACGAAGGGACAAGTATTTTACATCTATGGTTTAGATGTTGTTACAGAATATATGACAGATAATGCTAGCAATACTTCTGTTGGGATTTTGACTTATAGTAAAAATCTAGAAAAGTTAATTAGTGCCATTAGTCTTTGATAAGCCAATAAAAATTGATTTTATTATTAGATTTTTTTTCTATTAATTTAAACTTAAAATTTTCTGCATTTGCTACAACTTCCTCATCTCTAGTTTTAGGATAGCAGACGATTAGAGAGCCCGATTTCCTTAATAAATAAGAACTTATATTGAATATGTCCTGCATGTTGCACATTATTTCATGTCGAGCGAGGAGCTTCTCTGTGCTCAAAGGTTGTTTTCCATGCCCGATTTTGTAGTAGGGTGGATTGGTTACTATTGAATCATACAAAGCAGGATTGAAATTATTTTTTAGTTTTTTTATATCACCCCTATGAGCTTTAATTTTTCTACATTTGTTTATCTTTATATTTTCCTCCAAAGCTTCAAATGCCACGTCTTCAACTTCCACGGAGATAACCTCTTTAACTTCAAAGTTCTTTTCAATAAAAATTGATATTAAACCTGAACCTGAACCGAGTTCTACAACTTTCTTTTGATTGAGGTCCTGTTCTATAAACGAGCAAAGCCATAAAGAGTCCTCGTTAATTTTATTTTTTAACCCTTCTTGCTTAATGATAAAGTTTTCTATATTAACTTCTTTAAACATTTATTTTATTTTCAATGAACCAGTTCTTTAGTTCTTCAAATTGAGGATTTTTCAAGTTATCTCTAACAAATTTTTTTGCTTGCGGTAGGTATTTGATATAGGTAGTTTTTTTGTCTCTGTATTTTAATCTACAAAAAATTCCAAGAATCTTTAGGTTTCTTTGAATAGAAAAATAAGAAACCTTTGTTTCAAAGTCATTGAACGTGTCTTCTGCAATATTCTTTAATTTATAATAGAGATCTTCATCTTCATATTGTGGTATAAATTTATGCCATTGAGGGTCAGGTTTCCCTATTTTAGAACTATTATTTTTAATGAATCCCTTTGTAGCAACCTTATAAATGAAAATTATTTTCTTTTTCATCTCCTCATTAATAGGCGCTCTTACATCCTCGATTAAAGAGGAAAGATCATAGGCTGGTGACCCTACTAGTGCATCCTGGAAGTCAATAATACCGAGATTAAAATATTTGGAACTAATTGGTGTTTTCCCATCATATTTTTGTGGAACTTGGGTAGGTATTATGTTGTCCACATGAAAATCTCTTAGTACCAAACAATAATTCTTAATATTCAGCTTTTTATATATATTTCTAAAGATTTTTCTAAATTTTTTTTTATCACTATCCAATATAGTTTTATTAAGATGTTTCTCAAGGTACCAATCAAAAAATAATTCAGTTTCTTTCATTTGCTCATTTAGTGTGTATTTTTTTAAATTTTTTATTTCACTTGGCTTTAATATGCTCTGGTTATGAATACTGCCCAATTCTTGTCCACACTCTCGATATAAAAGCAGCAAAAACTTTGAGTCGTCCGAATAGTCTAAAAATCTCTTCATACCTAAATCTTCAATAATCATTAGGCCCGATGAAACATCTTTCTTATAAATCTCTGGGACTCTTACGCCATACTGAGATAGTATTTTTTGTACTTTAATAAAAGAACTTATTTTTTCATTAGTTTTTGGGTCTGCATCCATTAAAATAAGATCACTATTTTTTATTCTATAATAAGTCCTAAAGGATGCGTCACCTTTTATTTTAACTAGAGACCTTAGGGACAGATTCTCTGATTTTAAGAAAGCTTTGATTGTAGCCAGCCTTTCCCTTTCCTGATTAGATATTAGTTTCATACTCATAATATATTCTATGATATAATTTATATATAAGGAGTATATTATGAGCGACAGTATTTATAAAGACGATATTTCTAACTATATGGGTCAACTTAAGACTTTAGCCCCCGAGTTAAATGATGCATGGATGGGTTACCATAACGAAGTTTTCACTGAAGGAAAGATAAATCTTAAAGATAAGCAGCTAATAGGTTTGGCTTGTGCTCATATGACTAGCTGCCCATATTGTATTCGCTCTAGAACAAAGTTGGCTTTAAAAGCAGGAGCGACAGGAGAAGAGATTGCCGAGACCGTTTTTATTGCTATGAGATTGGCGATTGGTCAACCATATGCTTATAGTAGCATTGCACTAGAAAATTTTGACAAAATGAAGAACAAAGAAAATGTAACCGAAGGAAGCTTCTTTAGTAAGAACATCACTCCTCAAATTAAAGATTTTCATGAACATAGTGGTGCAATGTTTGAAAAGTTCTCTATATTTAACGAAAAAGTTTATGAGGATGGGCACCTATCTAAAAAATTAAAAAAAGGATTAATGGGGTTGGCCTGTGCTATTTTAGCAAAATGCGCGTGGTGCATTAGAAGCTGCATTAGAGATGGCATTCAAGAAGGCGTTACAAAAGAAGAGATTACTGAGTCTATTAACATTGCAATGGTAATGAATGCAGGCGCATGCTGGGCGCATGCAGGAATAACCATGGAAGTGGTTGACAAGTCATTGTCTAAGAATAAATAATTTCTTAATTATGAAAATTAGGCTAAATAGATTTTTGTCACTTAGCGGTGTTGCATCTAGAAGAAAAGCTGAGTCATTGATTGAGTCCGGTGAAATTATCGTGAACGGTCAGGTAGAGACAAGGTTACAGAAAGTAATAGATCCAGAAAAAGACAAAGTTTTTTTTGAAAAAAAACTTCTGGTTCCTCAAAATTTTGAATACTATAAAATGAATAAGCCACGATTTTGTTTGACAACAATGGCAACAGACGAAAAAAGAAGAACAGTAAGAGATTTGTTGCCAGACTCCAAAACCAAATTGTTTCCAATTGGCAGGTTGGATTACGATACAGAAGGGCTACTTCTTTTTACAAATGATGGGCAAGTTGCGCATAGGATTTCTCACCCAAGCTTCTTGATTCAAAAAACTTATTTGGCTCATTTGGCTGGGAATATTAGTAAAACTTTTTTTGAGAAGATGAAGAAGGGAGCGAACCTAGAAGATGGCTTTCTAGTGCCCGAAAAACTTGAAATGGTTAGCTCTGACTCCTCGGAGTCTTTGGTTAGAATCGAAATACATGTGGGAAGAAATCATATAGTTAAGAATTTCTTCAAATATTTTGGTAAAGAGGTTCGGAAATTAAAAAGAGTAAGTGTTGGTCCTGTTAAATTAGCAGAGCTAGGGTCAGGAAAAATTATTAAATTAGATTATAATGAACTACAAGGTCTTAAAGAGATAATGTTTAAGTGAGGTAACGATTTGTTTGTAACATTCGAAGGTATTGAGGGTTCTGGAAAATCAACTCAAATTAAAATTCTTAAAACAGCCCTAGAAAAGATACATTTTGATGTAGAAATAACTAGAGAGCCAGGATGGGGAGCTGTGGGCGAATTAATAAGAAAAATTATTCTTGATATTCCCGATTTAGACCTGGACCCTTTTTCCGAGATTTCCTTGTTTTGTGCTGATAGAGCGCAGCATGTTAAGGAGCTAATCAAACCTATGCTTAATAAGGGCAAGATTGTTCTTTGTGACAGATACTTTGATTCTACTCTCGCCTATCAAGGTTATGGCCGAAGTTTAGATATAGAACTGGTAAAAAAAATGGCAACAGCATCCACTCTTGGACTAATCCCGAACGTAACTATTTTGCTTGATATTTCTGTTAATACAGCTCTTAGCAGGATTGTTGAAAGACCAGGAAGAAATAAGATTGATGATGAATCTTTTGACTTTCATTCAAGAGTTAAGAACGCTTATTTGGGAATAGCAAAGGATTCTCCTAGAGTTCATATAATAAACGGAGAAGATGAGGAAGCCGAGGTGCACGATAAAATAAAAAGATGTTTATCGACAAATTTCAGTATTTTCTCAAGGCTTTAGTTCTAGATGTTCAACCGAGAATTAGCAGAGTTTCATTTACATAAACAGCAAAATTTTTTTAATTATCTTACCAAAGAAGATGTTTCAGGTTCGTTTCTATTTGTTGGTCAAAAATGTATTGGAAAGAAAGACTTTGCATGTTTAATCTCAGAGTCAATTTTAAAGGACTCTGGGAAGATTTCCAAGAACATTCACCCAGATTTTTATCTTCTAGAGTCTGACGCTGAACAGCTAGTAGTGGATGATATTGCGAAAGTAGAGTCCTGGGTTTTTAATCAGCCCTTTGAGGCTGAGAGAAAAATTCTAGTTATTCCCTCGGCAGACAAAATGAACCCAATTGCTCAAAATAAGTTGTTAAAAATATTAGAGGAACCACCTGATTATCTATTCTTTTTCTTACTTACTTCAAATAGGGCACTGCTTCTACCAACTGTGGAGTCTAGATGCATAGAGACAAACTTCGAAATCCTTTCTGATGATATAGTGGCTAAATCATTAGAAGGAAGATTCAAGGATGAAGGTATTCGTAATATCGCCCTGTTTCTTCTTAATGGATCACATGATTATGAGCACTTCTATTCTGAAGAAGGCATTAAGGACATGCTTGGTTTTCTTACTATTGTTGTTGACAAAAAGGCTCTATTGATAGATCAAGCTATAGACTATATTGATAAGTTTTTTAAGATCAAGAAGAGTCAGCACAGAGTTGTTAATACAATTGTACGACTATTGGACCTTCTTTTGATTAATAAGCATAAAGGTACAGATGGCTGTTGCGATACATTGTCTAGCTTTAAAATGGTTAAAGCCTCAAGTTATAGTATCATTCACCTTGTTTCTAGCTTAGAGAATTTAAATATCGAATTAAGAGGCACACCTCTTAATTTGAGAATAGGACTAGAGGAGATAGTTTTAGATTTTATTCTAGATAAAAATAAGTTTACTATAGGATAGTTGATGAAAAAGATTTATATTACAACTCCAATTTATTACGTCAACGATAAGCCACATGTTGGTCATGCATATACAAGTATAGCCTGTGATTCTTTGTCTAGATTCTATAGATTGATGGGATGTGAAGTTTTTTTCTTAACAGGGACCGATGAACATGGGTTAAAAATTCAACAATCGGCTGAAAATAAAAATATCAATGTTCAAGATTTTGTGGATAGCGTAAGCGAAAATTTTCAAAGTTTGTCCTCCAGCTTGATGCTTACTAACGATTATTTTATTAGAACAACGTCCGAGAATCACAAGAAAAGTGCTAGCTTTTTTTGGCAAACCTTGGTCGATAGGGGGCAAATTTATTTAGATAAATATGCTGGATGGTATTCCATTAGAGATGAAGCATATTACCAAGAAGATGAAATTGTTGATGGGAAGGCACCTAGTGGGTCTGATGTTGAATGGGTTGAAGAGCCTAGCTATTTTTTTAGGCTTTCTGAATGGCAAGAACCATTAATTAAGTTTTATAGGGATAACCCAGATTTTATATCACCTAAGTCAAGATACAATGAAGTTCTTAAGTTTGTTGAGTCTGGCCTTAGGGACTTGTCAGTATCTAGAACAAGCTTTACTTGGGGGATTAAGGTCCCAGGTAACGAGAGCCATGTCATGTATGTTTGGCTAGATGCTCTAGTTAACTATCTAAGCGCAATAGGCTATCCAGATGTTAGTAGCGAAAGTTTTAAGAAGTTTTGGCCTGCTGATTTTCATATTGTTGGAAAAGATATTTTAAGGTTTCATGGAGTCTATTGGCCTGCGTTTTTGATGGCCGCCGATTTACCACTACCAAAGCGTTTAGTTGCTCATGGCTGGTGGACAGTAGAAAAAGAAAAAATGTCTAAGTCCCTAGGTAACGTTGTAGACCCTAATGAAGTTGTAAGCGAATTTGGATTAGATCAATTTAGATATTTCTTATTAAGAGAGGTCCCTTTTGGTAACGATGGCGATTTTTCTAGAGAGTCCTTGATTGCAAGAATAAATGCAGATTTAGCAAATAACTTAGGAAATTTAATTAACAGAGTTTTTGCTATGACAGCGAAGAACTTTGATGGAAAAATTCCTGGATATTCTGATATTTTAGAAAGTGAACATGCTTTACAAAATAAAATTATAGATTTAGTGGAATTATTCAAGAAGCATTTTAGTGCTACAGAATTTAGCAAAGCCCTATCAGTTGTTATAGAAATAGTATCCTTAATTAACAAGTATATAGATACCCAAAAGCCTTGGTCGCTTGCAAAGAATGAAAATACAAGCCGGCTCTCAACGGTCTTAAGAACCAGCTTGGAATCAATTAGGGTGGTCTCTTTTCTGATTTATCCTGTTATGCCTAAATCCTCATTAAAAATACTGGAGTCATTGGGATTTCAGGAGGAGTCACTGAGCTTTAGTCCGGAAAAAATAAATAATTTTAATTTTTTAAGTGAAGACTGGGTTGTTAAAAGTCTTGATTTATTATTTCCTAAAATTGACAAAAATATAAGTTAACTTATATTTTTTTAAACAATGAGTAATTTGATAAAAATATTTGATACAACATTAAGGGATGGCGAACAGGCCCCGGGATGTAGTATGAATGAAAACGAAAAGCTTAAAGTTGCTTTAAATTTAGAAAAGCTTGGTGTTAATATTATTGAAGCAGGTTTTCCTATAGCTTCCGAGGGTGATTTTAATTCTGTTAAGCTTATTGCAAAAAATATAAAAGATTGTGAAGTAGCAGGCTTATCTAGGGCAAACTTGAAGGATATCGACAGGGCTTGGGAAGCAATTAAGGATGCCGCTAACCCCAGAATTCATACTTTTATTGCAACTTCCAATATTCATTTAAAGTATAAATTGAAGAAAACAAAAGAAGAGGTTTTGAGTATTATTAAAACTTCGGTATCTCATTCTGCAAAATATACAAATAACGTTGAGTTCTCTTGCGAAGACGCGACAAGAACCGATTTAGATTTTCTATATCAATCAATCAAGGTAGCTATAAAGGCTGGTGCAACTACTATCAATATTCCTGATACGGTCGGGTACTCTGTTCCATCTGAATTTGGAGGGATTATAAAGAAGTTGTATCAAAATGTTGATGAAGTATCAAGTGTTACCTTAAGTGTCCATTGCCATAATGATCTTGGTTTGGCTGTAGCAAACTCATTGGCGGCAATTCATGAGGGAGCCAGACAAGTTGAGTGCACTATCAACGGTCTTGGTGAAAGAGCTGGAAACGCTTCTCTAGAGGAGCTAGTTATGGCTCTTAAAGTTAGAAATGATTTAAACCCTTTTATCACGAAGCTAGATACTAAGCAAATCTACCCATGTAGCAAGCTTGTAAGTAGTGTAACGGGAGTCTCAGTTCAGCCTAACAAGGCAATTGTAGGTGCAAATGCTTTTGCTCACGAAGCAGGAATTCATCAAGACGGAGTACTTAAGCAGAGCACGACCTATGAAATTATGGATCCCTCAGAAGTAGGAATCCCATCGAACCATATTGTTTTAGGCAAGCATTCCGGGCGCCATGCTTTCAAAGATAGGCTTAACCAGTTTGGGTATGAATTAAGTGATGAAAATTTTCAGATCGCGTTTGTTAAATTTAAAGAATTATGCGATAAAAAGAAATATATTTTTGATGAAGACATCTTCTCGCTTATAAACGAGGAATTCATGAGATTGTCAGATTTCTATCAACTAGAGTCTGTAGAATGTTCATCAGGAACAGAAGTAAAGCCAAGGGCAACTATAGTTGTGAACGTAGATGGGGAGCTTATTGAAGCAGAAGAATCAGGAGCTGGACCTATGGATTCAGTATTTAAAGCCATCTCTAAGGTCGTCGGTATTACTCCTATTCTCGATTCTTATTCAGTTGCCTCTGTTACCGAGGGAATGGATGCTCAGGCAGAAGTAAGTGTTTCAATAAAGCACGATGATTTCTTTGCTAGAGGCAAAGGCGCTAACACCGATGTTATCGTAGCAAGTGCAAAGGCTTTTATTAATGCCCTTAATAATCTTCGTTGGAGAAAGAATCATCCAAAAATTGCATCTACTAAAGGTGTTTAGCCTTTTTTAATAAACTTGTTGATTTTAAAAAGGCAAGTGTGATAGAATTAGGGAAGCGTAGGTAGGATGGTAACATCCCCGTAACCCTGAGAGGTACTTTGCGGTACCTCTTTTTTTTAAAAATCTATCTTATTTCCACATTTTTCACAATTAACGTCACTTTTGTCATACTCAATCCATATATTTCCCTCAGATAGGACACTTTCCTTGTAAAATTTATATTTTTCCTCTTTCACTCTTTTGGAGTATTCCAGTTGCCAATCATGATTTTGAATATCTTCTTTAAAGTAAAGGTCTCTTGGGATACTAATATAAATCTTTTTTTTATGATTACACTTACAGCTGGTTATGATTATAGGTGACATAAAAAAATATTAATACAGAATCCTATTTCATTCAAATTATTTATAAAAAGCTCTTTTTAAAATTTTATGAGAAAAATATAACTTTCTTTTAAATAAAATTGTAAATTTATTATTAATTTACTTATAATGTTATTCATGAAAGGTTTAGAGATTTTTTTTAAGACTCTGCAGAAGGAAAAGGTTGAATTTTTATTCTCACCACCGAATAGTTTTGGTGAATCTGCAGAAGAGTTATTTGATAAAAAATTTTCGAAGTCAAAATATTTAAAAAGAATTGTTTCCGGAAGCGAACAGGGCGCCAGTCATATGGCAGATGGATACGCTAGAGTAACAGGGAATCCTGGAGTTGTGGTCTGTGATTCTGATACAAGTGGAACAAATACAATTACTGGTTTGCAAACCGCAAATATGGACTCAGCATCTTTGGTGGTCTTTGTATGTCATTTTACGGAAGATAAAGAATTAACAAATATTTTCGAGCATATAGATCACGTAGGAATATCTAGGTCTTGTACAAAGCATAATTTTTTAGTAAGAGAAATATCTGATCTTTCTAGGGTAATACGAGAGGCTTTACATCTCTCCATAACAGGAAGACCAGGAACAATTCTTGTTGATATATCAAGGGAAGTTCTAGACGATAGCGCAAGTTTTAGTTTTCCATTAATTGAAACCATTAGCGGATACAAGGTCCCTACTTATGCACCTAAAAAAGATATACAGAAAGCTATAAAGTTAATTATGAACTCTAAAAGGCCAATAGTCTTTGGTGGAGGCGGAATAGTTATTTCTGACGCCACAAAAGCTTTACAGAAATTTGCCAACAGACTTAAGATCCCAGTCACACTAACTTTGATGGGACTAGGTGGGTATCCGCCTGATGATCCTATGAGAGTAAGTTGGATTGGAATGCATGGATCTTATTTCGCTAATATGGCTGTCCATCATAGTGACTTGGTCATATGTATAGGGGCAAGATTTGATGATCGCTCAACAGGGGGCGTCTTTGAGAAATTTGCTCCAGGAGCAAAGGTAATACATGTTGATATCGACCCTTCAACTATAAATAAGAATATAAAAGTCCACTGTCCTGTTGTTGGGGATGCAAAGTCAGTCATAAGCCAACTAGACGAGGGAATTCCTTTAAGTTTTAAACCAGAGAAGCAGGCTAGAGATGAATGGTTTACTCAGATAAAAGAATGGGAGACAAGTCACCCTACTTTAGCAATTCAAAAAGGTAAGCAAATAAAAACTAGCTACGCAATTGATACAATATCTAAATTGACAAATGGAAAGGCTGTCGTTGTTACAGATGTAGGTCAACACCAAATGTGGGTTGCTCAATATTACCAATTTAAGAACCCTAGAAATCAAATCACCTCTGGCGGTCTTGGGACTATGGGTTTTGGTTTTCCAGCGGCCATTGGTGCTAAACTAGGAAGGCCTAAAGATATGGTTATAGCTGTTTGTGGTGATGGAAGCTTTCAGATGAATATGCAAGAGTTCTCTACAGCAGTAGAGAACAATTTAGATTTAAAAATAATTTTAATTAATAATGGTCACCATGGAATGGTTAGACAGTGGCAAACCTTGTTCTTCGATAAGAATTACTCTTGCTGTAAGTTTGATTTAAACCCTGATTATACAAAGATTGCTAAATCTTATGGAGCCAAATCCTTTAGAATTGATTCTCCTAAAGACCTAAAGTCTTCAATCAAGGAGGGTTTTTCTACAAAAGGAGTAGTATTGATGGAGATTGTTGTAGATCATACAGAGATGGTATACCCGATGCTAACACCCGGCGGAACCATGGATAATATGCTTTTTGGACCTGACGACCCTATTCCAAGCGGACCTGTTCCTGACATGTCCTAGAGAAAAAATAATTTCCTGGTAGTTTATTAGTATTATGTCAAAGAAAGCTGCACTTTTAGTTTATCAAAATTTAAATAGTATCGAAGAAGATAATAGTTATTGGGAAAAATATATTAAGTTTCACGAACTCTATTGGGACGGGCCCAATGCTTCTCAGAATGTTTTTTATGGTCGAGAGTATGAAGAATACAGAGACTCTCTCTCTAAATATTTAGAAATTGAACCAGAACTAATTAAAGATTGCCTTTTTACTAAGCATGAGAACGGAGAGTATTACCTTACTCCTTTGGGAGTAGACTCTGATAAGTATATTCAGGAGTCAGATAATCTAATACCTCCCCAGTGGTTTTTTCTTTTTGAAGACAGTGAGAAGAAGTTTTTTTATTCACATGCCGGTGACGGAGCTATACAGCCTGATGGAATCTATTACAATACTGATTCTGCGGGTTCAAAGAAGAGAATAAGAGGTCTAATAGAAAGTTTTTCTAAAATTAAAGACCAAGATATTCCAAAGGAGCTTGATTTTTTTTTAAAAGACTTACAGTTTGGTTTATCGGAAGTTTTACTGTGGATCTCTAAGTTTGCAGATGATAGCATGCTTGTTTTAAATTATGCCGAACTTACCTCTGTAATCCATGAATTTACTCTTAAAAATGAAAACTCTGTTAAGGATTTGTGGTTAATTTCGGAATTGATATCCGAGGGTAGATATGATGAGGCTAGCTCTGATTTAAGAATATATAAGCAGAAATGGGATGAGATATCTAGCAAATGTGGAGACTTGGATCAGCCAGGTAGTCAAAAGAAAGAATCTGAGCCCAATATTCAGTAAAATAATTGATTTTTAGCTCTTTAATGGTACATTTTAACTCTTATGAAAAGGACATATCAGCCAAGTGAATTAAAAAGACTTAGAACTCATGGTTTTAGGTCTAGGAATGAGACTAAATCTGGCAAAAGAGTTCTTGCTCTCAGAAGGACAAAGGGAAGAGCAAGCCTAACAGTCTCGAGATATTCTAAATGAACCCTAGTATAAATATTCAGGAAAAGATAAAAATAAATTTTAATGTTACTTTAAGCCAAGGTTTTAGATGTTCAACTAAGGGTATAAATATTTTTGTTAAAAACAAAAACAGTAAAATCTCTAATCTTGGTGTTATAGTATCTAAAAAAGTAAGTAATTTGGCTGTCGTAAGGAATAAGTATAGAAGAATTTTAAAAGAAATTTTTAGACTAGACTTTGCATCAGTAGAGAGAAGAGATATTGTTTTTGTTGTTAATAGAAAGATTCTAGATTTAGACTTCAATAGGATAAGAAAAGAGCTTTCAATCGTTAGAAAGCAGATTGTTAATGAGAAACTTGATTCAAACATTGTTAATTCTAGGAATTAACCTTTATAGAGCAACTTTGTCTCGATTGTTACCTGCGTCTTGCAGGTTTACCCCTTCGTGCTCCCAGTATGCATTAGATGCAATTGAAATTCATGGACCATTCAAAGGATCCCGCCTGGCTTTTCTGAGAATTATTAGATGCAATCCTTTTTTTCAATCTGGAGAGGATAAAGTTCCTGGAGGTACCAAGTAGTGAAGAAAAATTACTTAATATTTTTATTAGCTTCCATGGTTATAATCTTTGGATCTAACTTCTTTACTAGCACTGATGAGGTACCAGCGGAGAATATCAATGAGACGGTATCCTCAAATAAGCAAAGCGAATACCAAGTTTCCGACAATCCTATTGAGGTTTCGGAAGACATGCCTGAGCTGTCAGGTACATTTCAAAATGAAAGTGTAAAATTTTCTACACCAATGTTTGACGGTAAAATATCAAAAGTTGGTGGATTTATATATGATGTCAGACTAAAAAAATATTTTGCTGCTCCAGACTCTTATGAGTTTACGAAGATTATGCAAGCAGGCGAATTTATGTCCAAGACCATCGTCCAAGCGAAAAAAGGTCAGCAAGATATTCCTAAGGAAATAAATTTCAATTCCAAGGTAAATAGTTATGAGTTCTCCTCTGGGATTAAACAGCTGAACCTTGTGGCTAAATTTGGTCAAATAACTATACAGAAGTCTTTTATTTTTAATGATGATTATGGGATAGAGCAGCAGATAGTTGTCTTTAATAATTCTAGTAAAGATTTTGTCTTTAGAGTATTTGAGGAATCTGTTGGCGAAGTAGATGCGGCTGAACACAATGTTATGGGCTATTTTATTGACGAGGATATGGAAGTAGTTGATTCTGCACCCTCTGAAACTGAAAAAATTATTGGTGACTTTAGTTGGTATGGTTTTTCAAAAAAATATTTCTTAACTTCCAATATCTTGCAGACGGCTGGAGATAAAACTTTAAAATATAGTAAAAGCTCCAAGGATTCTATAAGATCTCTTTTGAGTTATAAGTCTATTAAGTTGAGGCCTGGTTCGAGGTACAATACTTCTTCAATAGTCTTTCTTGGCCCTAAAGATCCTAGTGTTTTAAAGAAATATGGGAAAAATTTTGGAGAGGCTCATGATTTAGGGTGGTTTGGTTGGTTAGCAAGTCCGCTTGAGAAGTTGTTGAAGCTATCTTATGGGGTTATTAACAATTATGGACTAGCTATTATTTTCATTACCCTTCTTATAAGAATAGTATTCCTTCCACTAACAATAAAGAGTATGATGTCGATGAAAAAAATGCAATCTAAAATGGCCCTAATGAAGCCAAGGCTCGACGCAATTAAGGAAGAATTCAAAGATGATAAAACTACACAGAACAGTGAAATAATGAAGCTTTATTCAAAGGAGGGTGTCAATCCTTTGTCTAGCTTGAGTGGCTGCTTGCCAATGCTTGTACAAATCCCTGTATTTGTAGCTCTTTATAATGTCCTACTTTATTCACTAGATTTAAGGCATTCTGAATTTCTGTGGATTACTGATTTATCATCTCCGGAAATGTTATTTGATATTCCTGGAACAGGAATTCCCTTTAGAATACTGCCCTTGGTTATGGGAATTTCATGGTTTTTGACACAAAAGTTAACTCCGCCTAATCCTGGCGCAGATGACTTTCAACAAAAAATATTCCAATATATGCCCATTATGTTTACTGTAATGTTTTGGGGGCTTCCATCTGGCCTAATACTTTATTGGACTATTAGCAACGTTATATCTATATTTCAACAGCTTTATATAAATAAAAAATTCGAAAAAATGCAAGGAGCATAAAATGTCTATTCAAAAAGAATACGAAGGAAAAACAGTAACGGATGCAACGATTGAGGCATGCAAGGATTTGGGGATAAGTAGAGAAGACTTGGAGTTTGAAGTAGTTAAAGAGGGTTCAAGGGGTCTACTTGGGATTGGTGGAAGAAATGCTGTAATTAAAGTTTTAAGTGACGGATTAGAGCAAGAAACAACAGATCAAGCAATAACACCAGCGGTTTCTAGTTCTAATACTTCTGAATCGGTAGATACTAAAAAAGTAGAAGAAATCTTTAATCAAATAGTTGCCCACTTTGTAGAAGATTCTACAGTCGAAATTGAAGTAAGTGATAAGAATATATTGATAAAATTGAAGAGCGATTCGAATTTAGGTTTTTTAATAGGAAAGAAAGGGGAAATGATTAAAAATATTGAATTTTTACTAGGTAGGATAGCAAGTAAGCAAAATGCTGAAAGCATATTTGTTTCTATAGATATTAATTCTTTTAGAGAAAAGAAAGATGCAGAGTTAGTTGAAAGAGTTGCAGCTCTAATCGAAAAAGTCGTTTCGATAAATAGACCACTTAGCTTAAATCCTATGAATTCGTATGAGAGACGAATTTGTTATCTGGAAATAGAGAAAAACGATGAAGTAACATATACAACTAAAGAAGTGGGGATGCTTAAAAAAATAACAATTTTGCCAAAAGTTATAGATAAAAATTTATCTTAATTTTTTAAAAAATTTTTTTAAAATCTTTGAACAATCTATATTTCTCAGGTTGGTTTGAATACATTCTTTTTTATTTGACATCATCTGGCTGTTCTCCGATCCATAGTAAATTCTATTAATTCTTGCTTCTGCTGCTGCTGATTTACACATTGGACATGGCTCAATGGTTGAAAACAAAATAAAATTATTTAATCTCCAGTCTCTATTCTGCTTAGCAGCATCTTCAATGGCTAGTATTTCTGCATGTGCTACAGGATTACATCTGCTTTCTGTTTGATTAAAACCTCTTCCAATGATTGTTTTTTCATTATTTACCACAATTGCTCCTATTGGAACTTCATTTAACAGCTCAGCATTCTTAGCCTCTGCTAAAGCCAAGTCCATGAATCTCTCTATATCTGTAGGCCTCATTTTATTTATTTAGAGCGTTTTCTATTAGCTTTTTACCGAAAGTGGTTAGAATTGATTCGGGATGGAATTGTACTCCCTCAAGATCGAGAGTTTTATGTTTTATGCCCATAATTATTCCGTCCTTTGTTTTTGAAGTAATCAAGAAATCCTTAGAAAGAGTTTTTTTGTCAATTATTAAAGAATGGTATCTTGTAGCTTTGAAGGGATTTGGTAAACCTTTATATGTGCCTTTATTGTTGTGATATATATCCGAAGTTTTTCCGTGCAAAAGCTCCTTTGCTTTTATTATTTTTGCCCCGAATGCGTATCCTATTGATTGATGGCCTAGGCAAACTCCAAATATTGGAATTTTTCCTGCTACCTTTTTTATTAATTCTACTGAGATACCTGCTTGTTTAGGGGTACATGGTCCTGGAGAAATAAAAATTAAATCAGGATTTATTTTGCTTATTTCTTTTATAGTGACGTTGTCATTTCGTTTAATTGTAACCTTGGACCCAAGTTCTTCAATATAGTGAACCAAGTTATAAGTAAAGGAATCATAATTATCTATCATTAATACTTTTTTTTTCATTTTATTCGCCTGCCGAGCTTTTCTTAATTGCATTCAACATTGCCTTAGACTTACTTTTAGTCTCTTCGTATTCATTGCTTGGAATAGAGTCTGCTACAATGCCAGCACCTGCTTGAAAGTATAGTTTATTCTTTTTGATATAAAAGGATCTTATTATAATGCTCATGTCCATGTTTCCAGAAAATCCAAAGTATCCCACTGAACCACCGTAAGGACCTCTAGGATTTGGTTCGAGTTCGTTTATTATTTGCATGGCCCTTATTTTTGGAGCGCCGGATAAAGTTCCTGCTGGGAAAGTTGACTGCAAAAGATCAAAGCAATCTTTTTTATTCTTTAGAACACCTTCAACATGAGAAACTATGTGCATAACATGAGAGTACCTCTCAACGTTCATCATTTCGGCAACTTTTACAGAACCGTTATTGCACACTTTGCTAATATCGTTTCTTGCTAAGTCTACCAACATTACATGCTCAGCTAACTCCTTAGGGTCAGACAACAACTCTTTCTCCATAACTAGGTCTAGTGATTGAGTAAGCCCACGCGGCCTAGTTCCTGCTATTGGGCGCGATTCGACTTTTTTATTTTCAAGCCTTACTAAAACTTCCGGTGACGCTCCTACAATTAATGAATCTCCCATTTTAAGGTAAAACATATAAGGGGAAGGATTAAGCTTTCTAAGTGCCCTATATAAATTTATTGGGTCGTCTTTATACTCAGTGCTCCATCTTTGAGAAACTACGGTTTGAATGACGTCACCATTTTTAACATAGTTTTTAATTTTTCTTACTGCACTGAGAAAATCTGGCTTTGTAAAGTTAGCTCTGATTATATTTTTCTTAGAGGATCGCTGGGACTTTCTTTTGTAGAGATTCCTTTTTGAGGATTTTAATAATTTCTCAATGTCGGCGATTTGCTTTATTGCATTTTGGTAACTGGCCTTGTACTTCTTCTTGTTTGTTAAATGAACATTTATAACTATTTTGGCAGTCTTGTTTATGTTATCAAAAATTATTACAGAATCTGTTAGCATAAAAAAAGAATCTGGAAATTCAGCTTTTTCATTCTTTGTTTCGGCTATGCTCTCTATTTGATTAATAACTTCATATGAAAAGAATCCAACTAGGCCGCCATAGAATCTAGGGAGACTCTCTATCTTAACCGGCTTAAACTCTGACATTATTTCTTTAAGTTGAAGGAAAATATTTTTTTGAAGTTTTTTTTCACTCTCATTTTTCTTCTTTATTCTTACCTCATTATTTCTAGAAGAAATAATGAATGTAGGATCAAACCCTAGGAAGCTATATTGTGACCATTTTTCGGGACCATCGGAACTTTCTAACAAAAAACAGTGCTCTTTAGAAGAAATTTTTTTCAAAATTGAAAGAGGATTATCATAGTCCAAATCAATTTCTTTGAAAACAGGTATCAAGTTTCCTTTCTGTGATAGAGCTTTAAAGTTTTCTAAAGTTAATGAAATCATGTAAATTCAATATATTATTACTGCAAACCTTTGTCAAAGGTTATTTGGTAATTTGATTTTGGTTTTTTCAAAAAACCTTAAAGGGAGAATAAATTGAATAACGTTATTTTTAGAGAATATGACATCAGAGGAATAGCAGATAGAGACCTTCAAGATGACGTAGTTCACAATATAGGTCTCGCTATGGGCACAATGTTTGTTGAAAAAGGAATAAAAAACATATCTCTGGGGCGAGATTGTAGAAAAAGCTCAAAAAGAATTTTTCGTTCTTTGTCTAAAGCTATTCTTAAAACAGGAGTTAGTATCCTTGATCTCGGGATGATAACGACCCCTGTACTTTATTTTTCTTTATATGGAACGGAGGTTGATGGTGGGGTGATGATAACAGCAAGCCATAACCCTTCAGATTATAATGGTTTTAAGGCGGCAATTGGTAAAAATGTCCTTTCTGCGGAGGAAATTCAGAAGATAAAGGAAATTATTCAAGACAAATCATTCTATATAGCAAAAGATAGGGGCGAGCTTAAGGAGTTTGATATAATTGGTCTTTACAAAGAAGATATATTGAAATCAATTAATTTAAAAAAGAAAATAAAAATTGGCGTGGATTGTGCAAACACACCAGTCGGGCTCTTTGCTAAGGATGTAATTGCTGCGGCAGGCTGTGACGTTTATGAGTTATTTGCCGAGCCTGATGGAGATTTTCCAAATCATCACCCAGACCCATCAGTTCAAGATAATTTAAAAGATTTAATAGATCTTGTTAAAAATAAAAATCTAGACTTAGGTATCTCTTTTGATGGTGATGCTGATAGGATTGGAGTTGTTGATGAAAATGGAACTTTTATATATTCCGATATGGTTCTCCTTTTATTAGCAAGGTCGGTTCTAAAGGAAAATCCAGGTGCAAAAATCATAGGAGAAGTTAAGTGCTCAAAAAATTTATTTGAAGATATTAAGAAGAACGGTGGTGTTCCTATAATGTGGAAAACTGGCCACTCTAACATTAAAAGAAAAATCAAAGAAGAACTTGCTCCATTAGCTGGAGAGCTTAGCGGGCACATATTTTTTGCAGATAAGCACCATGGTTTTGATGATGCTCTTTATGCAGGATTAAGGCTAGCGGAAGTTTTGTCTTCTCAAGATGGTAGTTTTAGTTCAATGTTAAAGGAAATTCCAAAAATGTATTCAACGCCTGAGATGAGAATCGATTTCCCAGAAGATGAGAAGTTTCATTTAATTGACAAGTTCAAAGAATCGATGGCTAAAAATCTAGATCCTTCTTATGAGCTTGTAACGGTAGACGGTGTAAGGGTAGAAACAAAGACCGGGTGGGCTCTGGTGAGAGCATCTAATACCCAGCCAGCTCTAACTATTAGGTTTGAAGCTAACTCTGAAGATAATCTTGCTGTTCTTATGAACTATATTCAGAAAGAATTAAATAAAGTTTCGGAGAAGATTTGCATATTCTAAATTGGGACAATCTTGTTGGCGTTCATTGTGGGTCTGTAGCAATAAGAAATGTTGCAAATTACTATGGTGTCGACTATGAAGAAGAGTTGTGTTTTGGTTTAGGTTCTGGAATGGGGTTCTTTTATAATAAAAATACAATTGGAAAACCTTCAGAGGTTATACACTTAAGAGCTCCAAACATGGAGCCCAACTTTTTTAGTAGCGGTAAGGTGAAATATGCATGGCAAAAAGAGGCTAGTCCAGAAATTGCGAAAAAGAACTTAATACAAGATATTAAGGATGGTTTTCCCGTTTTTCTTCAAACAGATATCTACTATCTAGATTATTATAATTCTAGTGCCCATTTTCCAGGTCATGTAATTGTTTGTATGGGCGTTGATGAAAAAAGAAAATTTTTTTATGTGTCGGATACAAATTTTCAAGATGTTCAGCAAGTTAGCTTTGATGATATGGATATGGCACGATCATCAAAGGCCGAGCCATATCCTCTCTATTTTAACCATTTCACAGTTAAGTCATTCTTGCCATTCGAGAATTTAAAGATAAAAATAGAAGATTCTATTTTAAAGAACTCTGTGAACTACCTTATGGGACAGGAGTCAGAAAGAGGGACAAGCTCCATCTTCAGTTTGCTAGAGTGGGCGAGCAATTTGGAAAAGTGGAATTATTTGCCAGATTCTAGTCATGTCTTTAGGTTTGCTTATCAAGTTATTGTTAAGCGGGGATCCAAAGGAGCAGGGTTTAGGTTTATATATCATGATTTCTTATCTATCGCTGAGAAAGAGTCATCAGTTATAAAGAAGTTGAAGCTAACTAGGGAAATGAAAAAAATATCTAACAAGTGGAACCAAATAGGCTTACTTCTAAAAGAGGGAAGCAGAAAGTCCACTAACGCTAATCTCTCTAATTTAATTCTTTCTGTTAAAGAAGTATTTACTCTTGAGTATTTGTTTCATACAAGAGTTGTTGA
>CAJIYY010000064.1 GCA_905181755.1 Candidatus Dadabacteria bacterium UBA1144 | reverse complement strand
TATTAAGGAATTTTGATTTCATTGATTGAAGGACTAAAAATAGTTTTCTGTCTTCTATGATACTGTATTTAATTATCTCGGCAATGCCTTGTCTGACTTCATCTTCAGGAAGGGTATTAAGAAAGTCTAAGTTAATAATTATTTCTTTTGGATTATAAAAAGTTCCTATCAGATTCTTTCCATATTCATTATCAATTGCGGTCTTCCCACCTATTGAGCTGTCAACAACTGCTACTAAAGAAGTAGGTATGTGAATCAAATCAATACCTCTCATAAATGTTGAGGCAGTGAACCCTGCTAAGTCACCGATTACTCCACCTCCAAGAGCAATAACTAAGCTCTTCCTATTAAAATTATTTTTAAGAAGTTGTTCTTCTATATGGTTCTTTACCGTTATTGACTTGCTTCTCTCGCCAGGTTTTATTTTAATGTTTAATATGTCTTTATCTTGTAGAAAGCTTTTATAATGATTATAGACATTTGTATCCGTTACTATAGTAATTTTATTATACTTTCTTTTTTGCTTTAAAATAAAATCCTGTATTTTGTTACTAAAAGTAATCCTATATGAGCTTACAGTTTCCTTATGAATTACTTTCATTTTATTAGTAATTAATCAAAGATGAAATATTATCACACCTAAGCTTTTCTCTTCCTTTTAGGCTTTTTAGCTCAATAACAAATGAAATAGAGCTTATAGTGCAATTAAAGTTCTTTACTAGTTTTTCGATTGCTTCGACTGTGCCACCAGTTGCCAATAAATCGTCGACTATTGCTATTTTGTCACCAGGCTCGATCGAATCTGTATGAATTTCAAAACTGTCTGTTCCGTATTCTAGCTCATAATCAATTTCAAAGGTCTTATAGGGAAGCTTCCCTTTCTTTCTAACCAGAACTAGGTTCTTCTTTAAATTGTAAGAAATAGCTGAAGCAAATATGAATCCTCTGGATTCTGGTGCGACGATTGTCGTTACATCTTTCGGTATATTTTTAGATATTTCGTTCACCACAAACGCGAACGCTTGGTGGTCTTTAAGAAGAGGCGTAATATCTTTGTATATTATTCCTTCTTTTGGGAAATTAGGAACATCTCTAATGTGTTGTTTTATGTCCATTTTATTATTAAATATATAATTAAAATTAGTATTAAGCTAATAGATATATAAAAAACTTCTTTGCTTTTAAGTATTTTGTCGAATTTATCTTCGAAGACTTTAGCCAAATAGGCTACCAAAGCAAATCTTAGTCCACGTCCTACAATCGAACCCAAAAGAAATGGTAAAAAATCTACATTCAAAACGCCAGCTGTAATACAGAAGAGTTTAAAGGGTAGGGGAGTGAATCCTGAAGTTATCATCAACATGAAAGTACCTGCATTAAATTTTTCTCTTATAGTGTCAATTTTCTCCAAATTATCAGAAATTATAGAGATATTATTTTTTATTGCATAAGCTACTATTTCTTCTCCAAGGTAATATCCAAGAATTCCTCCCAGAACCGAGGTGGCTAGGCATATCACAACCAACTTAATTATAATTCTATAGCTCTTCTTAATACAAAGTAGGCCCAAGAATGGGTCAGGTGGAATTATAAATATTACTGCCTCAGTAAATGAAACAATTCCCATTACCCAAGGACCTTTGGTTCCTTGGCAGAAATTTAGTATATATCTATAAAGTTTATCTATCATATCTTCAACTTTAATCTCTTAGTGTCCGTGTACTTAATTATTAGGGGTGTAATCGAGATGAAATCATTTCTTATAGCTTTGATATCAGTCCCATTTTCAGGCTTGTAAGTTAAGTGGCTTCCACCAATCCAGAAGTACTCATTTCCTCTTGGGTCTCTTCTTGAAACAATTTTTTGACCATAAGCTCTTGAGCCTTGTTTTGTCATTTTGATTCCTCTGATCTCACTAACAGGAATATTGGGATAATTAATATTAAAAAAGTAGGACTTTAGCTTTAATTTGAGAATTTTTTTTAAGATACCTTCTAATGCCTCAGAACAATCCTTATATTTTGGATTTTCTTTATTTGCGATTGAAACTGCAATTGAATTTACACCATGAAGATAGCCCTCTCTAGCCGCAGCAACTGTTCCTGAATAGTTTATATCGTCACCAATGTTTGCACCATCATTTATACCTGAAACAACCAAATCAAAAGGTTTTTTCCCTACTCTTGAGTTGATTGCAAAATTAACACAGTCTGCCGGAAGACCATTGAGTGCGTATTTATTAGGGGCAAGTTTTCTAACTCTTAGTGGCGTATTCAAGCTTATTGAGTGACTTTTTGTGCTTTGATTATTTTCAGGAGCAACGATGACTGTCTCCCCAAAATTCGATAAAGAATTATATATATCTAGAAGTCCTTCAGCATTTATTCCATCATCGTTCGTTAGAAGAATTTTCATTTATACATGATAACCAATTTTAAGGGACTTTACCTTCTCAGGGAGTTTTTGGTGAAATATTGACTAAACTTCTTAGCCTCTCTTTTAGTTTCTCAAGTCTCTTCATAGTCTCTAGCTCGCTATTTAAGTTATTCCTCAGTTTTTGATTTATCCTATCTTTGCTAGCTAGAATATCTAGATTTTTTAAATATTTATTAATTTCCTGGATTATCTTAATTGAATCTTTGTGATATAGCTTTTGCTTTGTCTTCTCACTTGTTCTTACTTGCTTATTTAATTCCTGATAATTCTTCGTCCAGTATCGAATCTTGGTCACGGAAATTCCGGTAATTTGTGCTAACTCTCCTATCTTGAAGAATAATTTACTTGCTATTCTATCAGAAAGATCCATAGAAAAAAAATAGAATAAGAATCTTTTAATGTCAATTCTATTTAATCTTGAAACTTTTTCTATGGAAAGGACTAGGGCCATATTTCTTAATTAACTTTAAATGCTCCAAGGTTCCATAGCCCTTATTTCTTTCAAGATTGTAATGTGGGAATATGCGTGAAATTTTCTTGAGAATAAAATCTCTAGTTACTTTAGCTATTATAGAAGCTGCCCCTATAGACGTGCAATTCAAGTCTCCTTTAACTATGCATATTTCCTCTATTTCAGTATTAAGGGGTTCATTCCCATCTATTAGTAAAACGTCAGGAATAATTCGAAGATTTTCAATTGCCCTGATCATTGCAAGTTTTGTTGCATTTAAAATATTTATTTTATCTATCTCATCATGGCTTGAATACCCTAATCCAAAAATAGACCCAGAAACCATAAGCTGTGTAAAAGAGTAAGCTCTACTATTTTCAGTTAGCTTCTTTGAATCATTGATATTGATTTTCTCATCAAGAGAATCTAGCATAAAGGCACATGCAACTACGGGGCCAACAAGCGAACCTCGACCAACTTCATCAATCCCTACTATTTTTTTTCCTTTTGAAGTTAAATCTATTTCAATCTTTGATATAGGTTTCATTTAAATAAGATTCATTTTTTTTAATTCTTCATATAGTAGGATAGTTTTTTCTTTGTTTAAACTCGTCAAAGGTAACCTGAGATTATTTTGGCATAATCCTATTTTACTCATCGCACTTTTTATTGGAATTGGGTTGGTGTCTATAAATAAAAGTTTATTTAATTCTGATATAGCAGAGTTAATTTTTCTAGCTTCAAGAATATTTCCATCTTTAAAGAGATTAAACAATTGAGAGCATTTATTTGGAATTAAATTTGAAGTTACAGAGATGAATCCAGATCCTCCTTCTTCTAGTATGCTTAAATTCAAAGAATCTTCACCTGATAATACAATAAAATCTTTTGGACAGACAAGCTTAATTTCTTTTACTATATTTATGTCGCCACTCGCCTCTTTTATGCCAACTATATTTTTGTTTTCGGTGGCCAGTTTCTTAATTGTTCCGACTTCGAGATTCACTACTGATCTTCCAGGGATATTGTAAAGAATTAAGGGTAACGAGGTATGTTTTGATATCTCTGAGAAGTGCTTAAATAATCCTTCTTGGTTTGGCTTATTGTAGTATGGAACTACCTGAAGTGTAGCGTTTGCTCCTGCTTCTTCTGCACTAGCCGTCATCTCTAGAGCTTCATTGGTAGAATTTGAACCAGTTCCAGCAATGACAGGTATTTTTTTCTTTGTTACGTCAATTGATATTTTAATTACTTCTTGATGTTCTTCATGCGTCAATGTTGGAGATTCTCCAGTCGTACCACAAGGTACTATTCCATGCACACCATTTTCAATCTGTCTTAAAATTAAATTTTCTAATCCAATTTCGTCTAGCTTTCCATTGGCTTTAAAGGGAGTAATTAGTGCAGTTATACATCCATGAATTATTGACATTTAATAAATATACTACAATAGAAATAGGTTTTCCTGCAAGGATTCTGCAATTTGTACTGCATTAAGTGCTGCACCTTTTCTTATTTGATCACCAACAACCCATAAGGATAAACCATTAGTTACTGAGTAGTCTTCTCTTAGCCTACCTACAAGGCAGTCATCTTTGTTTGAGCAGTCAGAAGGGGTGGGGTAGGACATCTTCTGATTAATCCCTATTAGTTGTAAGCCTGGAAAATTACTTAAAGCTTTTTTTGCTTTATTTAAAGAAATGCTCTTATAGAATTCTATATTTAGACTGATACTGTGGGACCTTATTACTGGTACCCTAACTGTTGTTGCAGTAATAAGTATTTTGTTATCAGACAATATCTTCCTAGATTCATTATGAAGCTTCATTTCTTCTTCTGAATATAGATTCTTAGTTATTTTCCCAATTTTAGGGATAACATTAAAAGCAATATTTTTCTCAAAGACTTTATTCTTGTTTTTCTTGTTTCCTTCAATAAACTTTTTTGTATTTAATATTAGTTCAGACATTCCCAGATTTCCAGCTCCAGAAACAGACTGGAAGCTAGTCGCAACAATTCTTTTTATTAAACCTAAGTCGTAAAGGGGTTTTATCGCCATTAAAGAAATAATAGTTGTACAGTTAGGATTCGCAATAATTCTTGATTTGTACTTACTTATGTCTTTCGAGTTTATTTCAGGTACAACTAAGGCAACATTTTTTTTCATTCTGAAGGCGGAGCTATTATCTATAACAAGAGAACCGTTCTTTTCAGCGATTGGAGCATATTTTTTGCTAATTTCTGAGCCTGCAGAAAAGAATACTATATCAAAATCTATTAAAGAAGAATTCTTCAGCTCCTGAATTTTAATTTTCTTTTTACGAAATAGTATCGAGGTGCCAGCAGATCTCTTAGAAGCAAAGAGAGTGATACTCGAAAGCTTAAATTTTCTTTCTTCTAGTATCTTTATAATTTCTAATCCTACAGCCCCACTAGCTCCAACTATTGCAATATTCATAACTCTATCTCATCTATTTTTTTTATGTTCTTCAGCTCCAATCTGTCAACTTTCGTATCTATCCATGCAGCAAGTATGCTTTCTATCTGATCTTCTTTGACTGTCATTGTGCCCATGGCTAAAATATTAGCATCATTCCATTTCCTCGCACCTGCTGCGACATCTTCATCATTACAAAGGGCTGCCCTAATACCTTTGAATTTATTAGCCACCATTGTTACACCTGTTCCTGTATAGCAAAAGAGTATACCAAAGCTTGATTTATGTTCTTGTACATCTTTTGAGACTTTCTTAGCAATCTCAACCCAGTCTAGATCATCTCCTACAGAGGTCCCATATTCAAAAATAGAGTATTTATTTTTTGCAAGGTATTCTTTGGCAATGGAAACGCACCTCGAATTATTGTCTGCACCAATAGAAAAGCTAATATTATTTGTCATTACTTTTTTTTACCTTTGTTTTCTTTTATATTACTTTAAAAATTATCTAATAGGAATTCTATATGTCCAACATACACAATAAAGTCAGAAAAGTTCTTAAAGCTGCATGCCTAGAGGCAGGAAAAATTATTTCTGCAAATTACGGAAAGGATAAAAATATAAGGTCAAAAGGTGCCAACGATTGGGTTACAACCCAAGATATTAAAGTGGAGAAAGTAATAATTAATATAGTTAAAAAAGTCTTTCCAAATTCAAATTTTATAGGTGAAGAGACAGGGACATCTGGCAATAATCAAGCTATGACCTGGGTTATTGATCCTATTGATGGTACAAATAATTACATTCATGACTACCCTTTTTTTTGTACTTCTATAGGAGTTATGATTAAGGGCAAGATAACCTATGGAGCAATCTTTGATTCAAATAGGAATGAATTTTTTTATGCTCAGAAAGATGCTGGAGCTTTCTTAAATGGTAAAAAGATTAATGTTAGTAAAATTAAGAACCTCTCAGACTCTCTTCTATGTACAGGATTTATAACCTCAAAGAAGTCTTTTGCTAGAAAGAATTTAGCCAACTTCAGGAGATTGATTTTCAAGGCAAGATCTATAAGGAGAGATGGCTCTGCAGCTCTAGACTTGGCTTATGTTGCATGTGGCAGACTTGATGGATTCTGGGAATTAGGACTTAATAGCTGGGATACCTCAGCTGGGGTGTTGCTTGTTCGTGAAGCTGGTGGAAGAGTCGTCAACTCTAGTGGTAAGAATTTTAATATTTTAAAGAACAAAAGCATTATCTCCGCAAATAAGGGATTGCTGAAGAAATTAATTGCTGAAATTAGCTCTGATGAAGTCTAACCATTACAGATATTGTCTTATTATTGAATCGTTATTCTTTTTAACCTGTGTTGGAGTTCCTGCCGCAAGTATTTTTCCTCCTTTGCTCCCTCCTCCCGGACCCATGTCTATAATGTAGTCAGCAATTTTAATTATCTCTAAATTGTGTTCGATAATTACAAGCGTATTATTATTCTCAACAAGAAACTCAAATGTTTTTACTAAATTCTTTAAATCATCCACATGAAGACCAATTGAGGGCTCATCTAGAATATAAAGAACATTGTGTGAATTTTTAGCTAACAAAGACTTGGCAATTTTGATTCTTTGGGATTCACCCCCGGATAGGGTATTTGTGGGTTGACCTAGGGTCAAATAGCCAAGCCCAACTGATAATAAAATATCCAACTCCCTTCTTATCTTTCTATTCTCATCGAAGAAATCAATTGCCTCTTTTATAGTTAATCCTAAAATTTGATTGATATTCTTGTCTCGCATTTTTACGCCTAAAATATTTTCATTAAATTTCTTTCCGTTACAAGAGTCGCAAATTACTTCTAAGTCTGACAGAAATTGCATTTCTATATTCTTTTTCCCTTCTCCTTTGCAGTCAGCACATCTCCCTCCGTCAGTATTAAATGAAAAATCTCCAGGTTTCAGCCCTTCTTTTATCGACTCCGGGGCCTTTGACATTAAATTCCTAATATCGTCATATATCTTCATATAGCTGGCAGGATTAGATCTTCCGCTTGTTCCTACAGTATCCTGATTGATCATTACAAGCTCATTTATTCTTGATAAACCCGAAATTGAATCAACTTTTCCTCTTTCTTCGTAGGCCATTCCGAATTCTTTAGATGCATTTCCAAAAAAGCAGTCTTTGATTAAGGTGCTTTTGCCGGAACCCGATACCCCTGTTACACAAGTTATGCAACCTAAAGGAATTTCAAAATCTAAGTTCTCCACATTATTTTTACTAGCCTTCTTAACTTTAATCCTTTCTTTTGAAATC
>CAJIYY010000063.1 GCA_905181755.1 Candidatus Dadabacteria bacterium UBA1144 | reverse complement strand
ATAGACTTAGGCAATTTTAATTTCTGATAGCTCTTAACTCTAGCTATAGATTTTTTTATCGCATTTTTAACATTGGACGAAAGATAAGATGACGCAGCTTGAATCTCTGCTAAATTGATCTTTATATTTTTTTTATTAAGTTCAAAGTTGTCAAATCTTCGACTAAGATCAAAAAGTGACTTATCACCCTTCAACTTCACATCCTCAACGATAGTGTCAACTTTATCTTCTATGGCTCTGGAGTCTTTCTCTTGCCTTCTTCTGATTTTACCAATTTCTCTTTCTATATCAGAAGACTTTAAGTTGATAATTCTCATAATAGAAACTATACAATAATTTTATAGAATTATTATATCAAAATTATTTAATAAATATTATGTCTACGGAAATAAAAATATTAAGCAATAGCATGTATAAAATCGAAAATAGAAAAACACTTTTGTAATGTTTTTTCTGTTTAAATGAGAGAAAGACTAGATATAAAAAAGATGCCCCTAAGGCAATTGCCATTACCCCATAAAAATTTGAGCAAATACCGACAATCCAGAAATATAAAGATATAGGAAGCAGAGCTAAGCTATAGATCATTATTAAATAGTTTGTATATTCTTGGCCATACACTATTGGCATCGTAGGAAATCCTCCCTTCTCGTAATCATCTAACAGATGCTGTGCAAGAGCCCAAAAATGTGGTGGCTGCCACATCATCATAAATAAAAATAAAACTACTATATCTATGTATGCAATAGATAATTCAGGCTGTATTGCAGAGTATCCAATAATTACAGGTAGTGCGCCCGGTATCCCCCCTAAGACTGTCCCAAACGGAGATGATTTCTTTAAAAACATAGTGTAATAGACCGTATATGAGAGGATGGCTAGAAGAATTAAGCTAAAATTTAATAGGTTAATAAATATTACCGACAATGCGAGGGAAGTTGTCAACAAGAAGGCAGCTATCATAGATAAGTTTTTAACCCCAACAAGCTTTAGCGCTTTTACCCTTCCTTCAAGTCTTTCCATTAATTGATCGTTTTCACGTTCAATTAAGTTGTTTACCATAGCAGATCCTGCCGCTGAAAAAATTAGACAAAGCAATGTTAGAAGAGCTGTCGTTAAAGGAGGTGCGCCGTCTTGGGCAATAACAATTCCTGTAAAACCAGTAAGCCCCACACTTAATATTATGTTTGGCTTTGATAGAGATATTACTGCTTTTAAGTATTTCATTAACTAATTTCTTTCTTTGTAAATAATAAATTAAGAATAACTCCCACAATAGCAAGAGCAATTAAAAGATGAAGAGCTGTCATTGAAAAAGCTAATTTTGAGAGTACTACAAGGACTCCTATGAAAACCTGCAGAAGGACTAATGCTGAGAGCCACTTAAGATTTATTAGAGTTTTATTGTTAACTTTTTTAATATAAGACATTAGAAGGAGCCAGAAAGAAATTAAAAGTATAGCTATCCCACTTATTCTATGAAAAAGATGAACAAAAACCGTCTTGCTTAAATATGGCGGCAACCAATAACCTAAACATTTTGGAAAATCTGGACATGCTAAGCCAGCATTAGAATGTCTTACATATGCACCAAGGACAAGTTGACAATAAATAAGGATAAAAAGAAGCAAGTAAGGTAAGTTGGCTCTAGTAAAAATACCAACAGTACTTAGCTCCTTACTGTTCGTATATAAGCACATTGTATATATAAGAATAAAAATTATAATCGCATTTCCAAAATGGAAAGTTGTAATATTAGTTTCTAATTGAAGAACAACAACAAGAGCCCCTGCAACAATTTGAATAGCAAGAAGTATAGAGGATAGAATTGGTATCAACTTATAGGCTCCGCTGTAAGAGCGTAGCCTGTCTTTAACAAGAAATGCAAAAAAAACTGTTACGAAGAGCCCTAAGACTCTATGTCCATGCTCCATAAAAATAGGAAAGGTAATTTCAGGAAAGAAGCTTCCAAAGCATAAAGGCCAATCAGGACAAGCCAAGCCTGCACCTAATCCACTTACCATATTCCCCCAAAGAAGGAGAATAACTAAAGAATATAGAGTGAGCTTTTCTATTCTACCCATGCTGTTAATTTACTACACGTGAGAACATATCGGTTACAGTAAATGCAATCAGGAGAAACAATAGAAACAATGGGTAAGATGCAAAAACCCAAGTTAATCCATCTTCGTGTTTCAAATGCATAAAGTGCAGCGCAACTACTCCAGCTTTAACTGATGCAATAATAAGAGCTATTGGGACATTCCAGGCCCCAAAATCAAACTGAGCTGCTCCAACAGTAACAACTGTTAAAAACATCAACAGAATCCAAATGTTGATTAATGATTTATAAGATCCATGATTATCCATAAAAACTCCTTATCCTACAAGGTACAACAAAGGAAAAAGATAGATCCAGATTAAGTCTACCAAATGCCAATACAGTCCTCCTATCTCTATCGCGGTATAATTGTCTTTTGAATACTTACCTTTATAAACCTTACGAAGCAATACACCCAGAACTGCCATTCCAATGAATACATGGAGCATGTGAACACCAGTTGCAGCGAAGTATATTGAATAAAAAATATCAGTGCCAGGAAAAATTCCAAGATTAAATTTATATGAATATTCAAAATATTTATTAACAGCGAAAATTGCAGCACATATTATAGTTATCCACAGCATTATTTTTACTAATTTAATTCTGTTCTCTTGTATTGCCTTGACTGCGATGGCAACAGTTAGACTACTAAAAATAAGAATTACAGTGTTAACTGTACCCAGAACAACATTAAGACTTTGAGATCCGTGTTGAAACATATCAGGATACTTAGCCCTGTATATAGCATAAGCTGCAAACAATCCTCCGAACAACAAAAGCTCTGTGGCCAAGAATAGCCACATGCCAAGCTTTGCACCAGAGTGCTCAGTTTCATGGTCAAAGTGATGGTGGCCATCATCCTCAGTGTCAATTGAAGGGACCATTTCAGAAGGATAAGCTATTGACTTAAGTACCTTGCTGGTTACATCGAAGAACCCCATACTAAGACTCCTCCTCTATTTTAGTACCATAGTTGTATACAGGCTCTGTGATTGTCGGGATTTCATCAAAATTAAAAGTACCTGGAGGTGAGTCCATGCTCCACTCCAAAGAAAGAGACCTATAAGGATTTCCTGGAGCTTTTCCAGGCAATGGTCTCATTAAGGTCCAAAGCATTAGAATAAAACCGGCTGCTCCTATCCAAGTTCCATAAGTAGACAGTTGATGAAGAGACTGAAATTCTGGGGCATAGTTAAAATATCTTCTAGGCATACCCAGAGTACCTAAAATAAACTGAGGAAAAAAGATAACATTAAATCCAATGAAAATAAGAACGAAAGCAATTTTTGCTTTAAACTCATCAAACATTCTTCCCCACATCTTTGGATACCAAAAATGAAGAGCTGCAAAGAAACCAAAAACTGTTCCTCCAATCATCACGTAGTGCATATGAGCAACAACAAAGTATGTATCATGCAAATGAACGTCCGCTGCTAGTGCTCCTAGGAAAAGTCCAGTCAAGCCACCAATTGTAAAAAGAAAAATAAAAGCTAACGAATACAACATGGCAGTGCTTAATTCAATTGACCCTTTATACAGGGTCCAAAGCCAATTAAAAACCTTAATAGCAGTTGGAACGGCAACCGCATATGTGATTACAGAGAATATTACGTTTATTAGTTTAGACTGACCACTAACAAACATATGGTGGCCCCAAACAAGAAAACTTATAAGTGCAATCGCGAGACTAGCATAAGCTATAGCTTTATAACCAAAAATTGGTTTTCGAGAGAAAACTGGAATTACTTCGGAAATAATTCCCATTGCAGGCAATATCATGATGTAGACAGCAGGATGAGAATAGAACCAGAAGAAATGCTGGAACAGAACTGGGTCTCCGCCTCTAGCAGGGTCAAAAAAGCCCAGTCCAAAAAATCTTTCGCCAATAAGAAGTAATAAAGTAATTCCTACAACTGGCGTCGCCAATACTTGAAGAAGAGAAGTCGCATAAGCTGCCCAACAAAAAAGAGGAAGCCTGTCCCATGTCATTCCAGGAGCTCTAAGCTTATGCATTGTAACTATAAAATTAATCCCTGTAAGAATAGAAGAAAATCCTAAAATAAATATTCCAAAAGTGATCAGAATGACGTTGGCTCCTGACTCAATTGAATAAGGGGTATAAAAGGTCCATCCGGTATCAGCAGGCGCAGCTAAAGCAATCATAAAAACAGCCGCACCAAGGAGATAAAGCCAAAAGCTATATAAGTTTAGTTTAGGAAATATAACATCCTTAGCCCCAATCATTAGAGGTATTAAAAAATTACCAAAACTAGCTGCTACACCAGGAACAATAAACAGAAACACCATCATTGATCCGTGCAAAGTAAATAAAACATTATAAGTGTGAGCGGTCATAATAGTTTGCCCTGGAGTTAGATGTTCAAAGCGAACCAAGAAGGACGCAATAGCAGCGATAATAAAGAAAACCCCTATGGCCCACAAGTACATTATCCCTATTCTTTTATGGTCTACAGTAAAAAACCATGAGGCAAATCCCTCACCATTTTCTAAGTAGTTTTTTTCTTGCTCTTGCGACATACTTCATCTCCTATTAATTATTTTAATGACTTTATATATTCAATAATAGCTGTTATATCACTATCCTCTAGTAAGCCTTTGTAAGAAGGCATAACGGGCCCATAGCCTTCAACTATTTTTTCCCCTGGATAGAGTATTGACTCTTTAATATAGTTTTCATCTGCCAAAATAGAAGTTCCATCGGCAAAAATTCTGTTCTTACCGAATAGACCTTTCCATGTTGGGCCTACTCCATCTGCTCCATCAATACTATGACATGCTACGCATCCCTTATCAGAATACAGCTGCCTTCCCACCTCAGCTGGAGGCAAATTCGAGGAAGCCTTCTGAACTTTCTTAGCTGATCCATCTTCCCAAGAGGCAAACTTTTCCTTAGATAAAACGTGAACCTTCCCCAACATATTAGAGTGAGCAGTGCCACAGTATTCCGTACAATAGATATCAAAAACTCCTTCTTTAGTGGCAGTAAAATTAATATAAGTATATCTATTTCCCATAAGATCTTGTTTAACTCTAAAAGCTGGAACAAAGAAACTGTGAAGAACATCGTCTGATTGCATAACAAGCCTTATTGGCTGACCAATTGGGACATATAATTCATTTAAAGTTTTCTTACCGTTTGAATAGTCAAAAGTCCACAACCATTGTTTGGCTGTTACATTAATCTCAACCGCATTCTTAGGTGTAGTTGTATATTGATCATAGAACACATAACCATAAATGAATATTACTATACAAAGAATGGTTGGTATGACCGTCCATAGGGTCTCAAGAAAGCTATCATGAGTAATTGCTGGCGTCTGATCATTATCACTTTTTCTTCTATACTTAATAACAAAATAAACAAGTAGGAACCCGATTAAGATACAAGATATAACCGAAATTATTGTTACAAGCCATAAAACAAAGTCAACTCCCGGTGCAAAAGTCGAAGCTGATACTGGTAGCCAATTCATTTAGTATCTCCTTTGTTTTTTTTCTTATCTTTCTTTATCCACATAAAAAACATGAATACGGTAATTAAGACTAAAGTTATACCGCCACCAAGCTTTATGACATTCAATGCACTAAGTGCATACTTTTTACCTACAGGATCAAACCCATAACAATAGAGAAGAACCTTGTCAGACAACGTAGATTTTCCAATTACCCCATCAGACGCTTCAAGAAGTGCTAACTTGAAATCCTTAGGATTAAAAATCACACCAGATAAATATCTAGAAATCTTCCCCTCTTTTGTCAGAAATATTATACCAGCAGGATGAGCAAATTCATCCCCATCTTCTACAAATTTAAATCCAACAGAGCTAGTAAGAGACTCTATGTTTGCTGCGTCAGCAGAATAGAAGCTCCAGCCCTCGTTCGGTGCTAATTTTTCATTATATCTTGCCTCTTTTAAGCTTGAAGTCTTATGGTTGTCTTTCTTATCAAAACTCACAGCTACAAGATTATAGTCTAGGCCAGGCCTTATTTTAGGAGAGAGGTTGACTACCTCAAGAACCCCGTCGAGCAAGAAAGTGCACATTTTAGGACAAGAGTAATAAGCAAGAATAAGTACTGTAGGTTTATCTCTATCTATCTGTTCACCTAGCGGCTTGAGAAAGTTACTACTATTAACAACGTTAGCGCTAAAATTTATTTTATCACCTAACTTTTCTACCCAACCCACTTTGTTGGTTATAACGGACTCGTCGGTAACGGAAAATGCTGCCGAACTAAGTATTAAAAATAATAAAAATATAAATAAACTTTTCATATGTGATACGAAGATGAATCATTATTATAAATTTATCTTAATCGCTGTCAATCATAGCTATAACGTGTAGAATATTTTTGTTGGGTCTTGAGATTGACAAAACAATTTTTATTAAATAGGATAAGGTTTTTATTCCATCCTAGGGCCCATAGCTCAGTTGGTTAGAGCTCCCGGCTCATAACCGGGCGGTCATTGGTTCGAATCCAATTGGGCCCAGTAAAGAGATTGAAATGATAGAGAAAATTAAAGCATTATTAGACATACAAAACATAGATGTAGAGATATCAAAAATTAGCAATGAGTTCAAAGAAATGCCAGAAAAGATTTCTTTTATTAACAATAGAATAGAAACTGAAGAAAATAAAATGCAAAACTTATCTTTAAAAGTTGCTGAGCTAGAAGGAATGTCTAAAGATTTCCAAAATAATGTTGCTGATATCGAAGAAAAAGTTAAGCTCATTGAGGATAAGCTTTTTTCAATAAACTCAGCCAAGGAATTTGAAGCACTACAAAAAGAGACTGGTGACTTAAAAAGAAAGAAAATTGAAATTGAAGACAATCAACTAAAGACAATGGAAGACATTGAGCGCTACAAGAAAGATTCAGAACAAACTAAAACAAAATTTGAAGAAGAGATACTTCCAATGAAAGATGAAATTGGAGGTCTTGAAGAGAGTCTAGGCAAGTCTAAAGAAGAGATTGCTGCTCTTAACAAGAAGAGGTTAGATTTATCAAAAGAAGCAGATAAAGATTTCCTAAAAATTTATGAAAGATTAATCACTAACAACAACCCCCCTATAATTTCCGAAACGAAAGGAGAGGTATGTGGGCATTGTAATATGAAAATACCGCCACAAGTATATATAAAAGTGCTCCAAGAAGAGGAACTAGTACTTGCTCCTTGTTGTAAGAAAATCCTAATACCTTCGAGTACTTAGCTCAGATGCAAAACAACCTAAAGATATTTATTGATGGTGCCTGCCAGCCAAATCCTGGCTCTGGGGGAGTGGGTATTCATATAATTTTTAATGACATAGAAGAGAAAATCTCTTCTCCCTTAAGTGGGGTCGTTACAAATAACATTGCAGAATATGAAGCCTTAATACTTAGCCTTGAGACTATCCTAAAAAAAAAAGAACTGTTTAACAAAATCAATATTTTTTCTGACTCTCAACTCGTTTGCATGCAATTCAATAAAAAATGGAAGTGCAAAGAGGCAACACTTGCTATACTTTTAGCAAAAGCTCAATCACTTAGAGATAAGATCAAATCTGATTTTTCTCTAAGCTACATACCTCGAGAACAAAATACTGTAGCAGACAAGCTTGCAAAAGAGGCAATTTCATAAATAATTAATATAAGTGGGTTGAGTGATCGCTTGCTTTAGTGCAAGAGGAAAGTCCGAACTCTCAAGGGAATTGGTGCTGGGTAATACCCAGGTGTCGTGAGGCAATGGAAAGTGCCACAGAAAATAACCGCCATTAATAAACACGTGATATTAGTGGTAAGGGTGAAAAGGTGGTGTAAGAGACCACCGCAGTTTTTGGCAACAAAGACTGGCTAGGTAAACCCCGCCATGAGAAAGACCATGTATAGAAGCTGGTGTCCCTTCCATATGCTTCGGGGTAGGTCGCTTGAGGCAATAAGTAATTGTTGCCCTAGATAGATGATCACATAGAACAGAATTCGGCTTACTAACCCACTTACAAAATTTTTACTTTATAAAAATTCCTTTTCCCAAGCTTGATCTCCCAAGGGCTTTTAAAAGAGGGAGTAATCTCGAGAGAGTTAAACTTCTGACCATTGATTTCAACTGCACCATCCTTGATTAACCTCTTTAGTTCAGACCTAGAAAAAGCCATTCCTGATGCTTGCTCAATAATATCCAGAAACTTCTTTCCCTCAATCCTAATTTCAATTTCATCTAAATCGCTAGGGAAATCTTTTTTACTAAATTTATTCTCAAAATTATTTCTGGCCATTTTTGACAGCTCACTAGAGTGGTACTCTAGTACAATTTTCTCAGCCAAAACCTTCTTTTTTTCTAACGGGCTTTCTATTTTATTAAAGTCCTCTATATCCTTAGTGAAAAGTAGCTCTATATAGCGCTCCATCAATTCATCAGAGATAGACATTATCTTTCCAAAGATTTCATCATACGAATCATTCAGCCCTACGTAATTAGCTAAACTTTTCGACATTTTCTTTTTTCCATCCAGACCTTCAAGTATTGGAAGGAAAACTCCTACCTGTTCTGACAAGTCAAAAGCTTTTTGTATCTGTCTACCAAGGAGAATATTAAACCTTTGATCTGTTCCACCTAACTCGATATCAGAACCAAGGACTACTGAATCGTAAGCTTGAAGTATTGGGTACAGGAACTCCGTTACAGTAATCGGCTCGCCCCCCTTATATCTCTTTTTAAAATCATCCCTTTCTAATAATCGAGCAACATTCTCCAGAGAAGAGAGCTTAATTAAATCTTTCAAATCGAAATCATTAAACCATTTCGAATTATAATAAATCTTAACATTCTCCTTGCTCAGTACCTTAAACATCTGATCCTTATATGTAGCTGCATTGACTTCTATTTCTTCAACACTTAATGGCTTCCTGGTCTTATCTCTTCCCGTTGGATCTCCAATCATTGCAGTAAAATCCCCAATCAAAAAAAGAATCTCATGGCCAAGATCTTGAAAAACTTTCAACTTCTTTAAGAGCAAAGAGTGGCCCAAGTGCAAATCTGACGAAGTAGGGTCGAACCCAGCTTTAATTTTAAGTGGAACTTTTTTTTCAAAAGAACTATTCAGCTTAGATAAAAGCTCAGACTCAGGAACTACATCAGTCACATTTTCTAATATTATCTCAAATTGCTTCTTGGGACTAAGAAATTCCATTTTATTATATTATCTTATTTAGTAAGATTTTATCAAGCCTCTACGAAGCCATTAGTGATAGGATATCTCCTATCCCTTCCAAATGCCTTAGAAGTTACCTTTATTCCTGGCGGACCTTGTCTTCTTTTAAATTCACTCATATTAATCTTATTTACTATTGTAGAGACTAGAAGTCTTTTAATTCTTAATTGCAAAGCAATTTGTCTTACGGATAATCCTTGCTCTATATATAGCTCTAAAATTCCATCTAAAACTTTATAAGGTGGTAAAGAATCAGAATCCTTTTGATTAAATCTAAGCTCTGCGGAAGGACTTCTAGAGATAATTTTTAAAGGTATAGTGCTTGTAGGGTTTGTTAGGTTGTAAAATCTAGCCAAATCGTAAACCATTGTCTTAGGTATATCTTTCAAGATCGCTAGTCCACCTGCTGAATCTCCATAAAGAGTTGAATATCCAATGCTTGTTTCGCTCTTGTTTCCAGTAGACAAAAGGATAGATCCTAATTTATTTGATGCAGCCATTAAAATATTTGCACGAATTCTAGCCTGCAGATTCTCCTCAGTTAAATCAAACTGGGTTTTTCCATATACATTGGCATTGAGCAACTCTAGATTTCTTTCATAAATTTCCTGCACATAAGAGACTTTCAATTTAAAACCAAGATTTTTGGATAGCTCCTTCGCTAAATCCAGGCTCAACTGAGAGTTAAAATCAGTAGGCATTGCAATACCTAGAACATTTTTTGCCCCTAAGGACTTTACAGCTATAGCAGATACTAACGCCGAGTCTACTCCACCAGAAACTCCAAGAACTATTTTCTTAAACCCATTCTTAAATACATAGTCCTGCAGACCAAGAGATAGAGCACCAAATATTTTGCTCAAAGTATTCTTCTTAGTACTCCTTTCGGTTTGAACTTTTTTGTAATTTTTTTCAAAGTTCAAATTCTGGACCAAAAGGTCTTCTTTAAACTCTTTAGCTTGAGAGATAACGTTCCCCTTAGAGTCTATAAAGATACTACTTC
>CAJIYY010000062.1 GCA_905181755.1 Candidatus Dadabacteria bacterium UBA1144 | reverse complement strand
CAAATGCTTGTATACTCAACCTATGAAGAGTCGGAGCTCTATTTAACATTACTGGATGTTCCTTAATTACATCATCTAATGCGTCCCAAACTATTGGTGCTTGTTGTTCAACAAGATTTTTAGCAATTTTAATTGTTGCTGCGTGATTCCAAAGTTCTAATTTTTGATAAATAAAAGGTCTAAATAATTCTAATGCCATTTTTTTAGGTAGGCCACATTGATGAAGTTTAAGTTGTGGACCAACAACAATTACAGATCTTCCAGAATAATCAACCCTTTTACCAAGTAAGTTTTGACGAAACCTTCCCTGCTTACCTTTAATTATATCACTTAAACTTTTAAGTGGTCGATGATTGTGTCCCAAGACAGGTCTACCTCTTCTGCCATTTTCAAACAAGGCATCAACAGATTCCTGGAGCATTCTTTTTTCATTTCTTACAATAATATCAGGAGCTCCAAGCTCCATAAGTTTTTTAAGTCTATTATTCCTATTTATTACTCTTCTGTACAAGTCATTTAAATCTGATGTTGCGAACCTTCCACCATCTAGTGGTACTAAAGGTCTTAGATCTGGAGGAAGTACCGGTAATCTTTTTAAAATCATCCACTCAGGTCTATTTCCAGAATTTCTAAAAGACTCAGCAACTCTTAGTCTTTTAGAAATTTTAACTTTTTTTAATTATGAAGTGGTTGCTCTTAATTCAATTTTTAGCTCTGCAGACAATTCATCTAGCTTAACTTCTTCTAGCATTGTCCTAATAGCCTCAGCTCCCATTCCAACGAGTAAAAAGAAATTCTCGTCTATATGTGCTCTATACTCCTCTTCAGTAATCACTGTTCCTTTCTTTAAATCTGAATCACCAGGATCTGTAACTACATAAGCCTCAAAATATAAAACTTTCTCTAAGTCTTTCAAAGTTATATCTAAGATTGCACCTATTCTACTTGGAACACTTTTAAGAAACCAAATATGTGCGACAGGTGATGATAGTTCTATATGAGCCATCCTAGATCTTCTTACTTTACTAGAAATAACCTCAACACCACACTTTTCACATGTTATTCCTCTATGTTTTAATCTTTTATATTTTCCACACAAACATTCAAAATCTTTTACAGGACCAAATATTTTACAACAAAAAAGGCCGTATTTTTCTGGCTTAAAAGTTCTATAGTTAATTGTTTCAGGCTTTTTTATTTCCCCATATGACCATTGCTTTATATGATCAGGTGAAGCGATACTAATTCTTACTGAATTAATATCAGCGGGATTTTTGGGTTTATCAAATAGTACTCCCATGTCAATCATTAGATAATTCTCCTGGAACTTTATCTTTAACATCGCTAAATTCGACATTCAACCCTAAAGATTTAAGTTCATTAGTTAATACATTAAATGATTCTGGTATGCCTGGTTCGAAGGCAACTTTATTTTTTACTATGGAATCAAACATTCTCGTTCTTCCTATTACATCATCTGATTTAACAGTTAAGAATTCCTGTAATGTATTTGCTGCTCCATATGCTTCTAAAGCCCAGACTTCCATTTCACCAAGTCTTTGTCCACCAAAATGAGATTTTCCGCCAAGTGGTTGCTGTGTAACTAAAGAATAAGGTCCTATTGCTCTTGCGTGAATTTTTTCCTCAACTAAGTGGTGAAGTTTAATCATGTACATGATACCCACGGTAACTCTCTGATCAAATGGCTCACCGGTTTGACCGTTAAACAAAACCAGCTTTCCATCTTCAGGTAAATGATTCTCTTTTAACAATTGACGAATCTCTGATTCCTTTACACCTTCAAATATTGGTGTTTCTACAGGGACACCGTCAACTAACCTTTTAGACAAGGTAATCAAATCTTCTTGACTAAGTTTTTTTACATTTTCAATATAGTCTAAATTGTTTGGGTATGTTTTTTCTAATAATAATTTCAAACTCTCAATATCAGGATGATTTTCTGCTAAGTGTTCATCTATCTGGCGTCCTAAAGCCTTAGAAGCTAATCCCAGATGGGTTTCTAAAACTTGTCCTACATTCATCCTTGATGGCACGCCTAAAGGATTAAGAACCATGTCGACGGGAGTTCCATCCGACATATATGGCATATCTTCTTCAGGCAAGACCCTAGAGACAACACCCTTGTTACCATGTCTTCCAGCCATTTTATCTCCAACCTGATGTTTTCTTTTAACAGCAACATAAACTTTAATCACTTTTAAAACACCTGGTGGCAAATCATCTGGTTTAGATATCTTTTCTATTTCCTCTGAATATCTGGACTCAATGCTATCTATTTTTTCTTGAGCTATCTTAAGAGTATCTTCAATATTTTTAAGACTTTTAGATTGATTTTCAAATTCAATCGTAGATATTTTTTCATAAGGTACAAGTGCAAAATTCTCATCATCTATAATTGCATCTTTCTTTAAGACAACTTTTCTTCCGTCTCTAACAGCATTGAGTGAAACTTTTGAAATAAAAATCTTCTTCAAATTTGTCCTTGTTTCTACCTGAACAATGTCTACCTCTTGCTCTTTTTCTCTTAATAATTCGAGAACTTCTGGGGCACCTGATCTTGACTTATCTTGCTTATCACCGATTCTTGAAATTAGATGCTTTACATCAAGAACAATTCCGTTAACACCAGGAGGGACTCTTAATGAAGTATCTTTAACATCACCAGCCTTATCTCCGAAAATTGCCCTTAATAGTCTTTCTTCAGGAGACAATTGTGTTTCACCTTTAGGGGAAATCTTTCCAACTAAAATATCGTTTGGTTTAACTTCTGCTCCTATTTGTATAACACCTTCTTTATCTAAGAAGGAGAGATGATCCTCATTTACATTTGGTATATCCCTAGTAATTTCCTCTTTTCCTAGCTTCGTTTCTCTTGAGATACATTCAAATTCTTCAATATGAAGTGAGGTGAAAGTATCTTTTTTTGAAAGTCGTTCGCTTATTAATATCGCATCCTCAAAGTTGTACCCACCCCAAGGCATAAATGCTACAGTTATATTCTTTCCTAATGCTAATTCACCAAATTCGGTTGAAGGGCCATCCGCAATAATGTCACCAGCTTTAATTTTTTGTCCCTTTTTAACAATTGGCTTTTGATTCCAACAAGTATTTTGATTTGATCTTTCAAATTTAATTAATGTATAGATGTCAGAAACATCACCTTCCTTAGAAGCTTTGTCTCTTTTTATAACAATTTTAGCTGAGTCTATATAGTCAACATATCCTGAATTTCTCGCAAGGACTGTAACTCCTGAATCTCTGGAAATATTTCTTTCAAAACCTGTGCCTACAAGCGGAGCTGACGCTCTAAGTAGAGGCACAGCTTGCCTTTGCATGTTCGAACCCATTAAAGCTCTATTCGCATCGTCATGCTCTAGAAAAGGGATCAATGATGCTGAAACTGAAACTAGCTGAGATGGTGAGACATCCATGAGTTGAGCATCTGAACTTGGCACAACTTGGAACTCTCCATTAAGTCTTACAGAAATTGTATCACTTGAGAAACTACCATCTTCTTTTAAGTCTGAGTTGGCTTGAGCTATAACAAATTCCTCTTCTTCTAAAGCATTTAAAAATTTAATACTATTTGTAACTTTTCCTTTAATAATTTCTCTATATGGAGTCTGAATAAAACCATGTTCATTTATTTTAGCGTATGTACTAAGGCTAGAAATCAATCCGATATTTGGCCCTTCAGGAGTTTCAATTGGACATATTCTTCCATAGTGAGATGAATGAACATCTCTTACCTCAAAACCAGCTCTTTCTCTTGTTAGGCCACCAGGTCCTAAGGCACTTATTCTTCTTTTGTGCGTGATCTCAGACAAAGGATTTGTTTGATCCATAAATTGAGACAACTGTCCAGTTGCAAAGAATTCTTTAACAACTGATGTAACACTTTTTGGAATCACAATCTCCTGAGGAGTTAAGTCTTCTAGTTGACCATAATTCATTTTTTCTTTAGTTGTTCTAGTTAATCTTTCAAGTCCAGTAAAGAATCTATCTTCAATTAACTCTCCAACGGTCCTAACCCTTCTATTACCAAGATGGTCAATATCATCGATTTCACCCCTGCCTGATTTTAGAGAAAGTAAGTATTTAAATGACTCAACAATATCTAGGCGATCTAAATGGAATTTAGTATCTGAAATTCCGTGGTGCAACTTATGGTTAATTTTCATCCTTCCAACTTTTGAAAGCCTATAAGTATCTTCGTTGAAGAACATGTTCTCAAAAAAAGTTGCAGCAATCTTGTCTGTTGGAGGATCTGTTGGCCTAAACTTTTTATATATCTCAGAAATTGCATGTTCTTTAGTTAAAACTTTTGTTTTAGATATCATCTCATTTATAGTTATAACCAAAGAACTAGTAAATGAACTATTATCAACATAGTAAATATCAAAATTATTAATTCCGTTTTCTTTAATGTGAATTATTGCTTCTTCAGTAATCTCCTGTATTAATGCATTCTCTGGAGCCTCAGGTTCGTCCACATTCTTATTAAAGCTTTCAACGAAATACATTCCGATCAGATCTTCTTCTGATACTGGAAGAGATTTCCTCTTAGCTGATTTTATTTTATCTATAATTCTTTGAGAAAATCTTCTAGATGCGCTAACTATTCTTTCGCCATTGGAATCAAATATATCAACGGATGCTCTTTGATAGGGTAGTAATTCATGATTTATTACCTTACTAAAAGTGTCACTAGCTGAATCATAAACAACCTTTTCTTTCTTATAAAAAGAATTAAGTATACCTTCTATTGACTCTCCTAAAGCAAGTAACAATAAAGTAGAATGAAACTTCTTTTTTCTGTCAATTCTTACGTGGAGAACATCTTTAGAATCAAATTCAAAATCTAACCATCTCCCGTCCTGAGGAACGATTCTAGCTGTAAATGATGTTTTATTTGTTGTAGTCAAATTTTTAGAATCTTTTTGTGAATCAAAGAAGACTCCCGGTGATCTATGTAGCTGATTAACTATTACTCTTTCTGTTCCATTTATTATAAAAGCACCATTGTTAGTCATTATTGGCATTTCACCAAAATAAACTTCCTGTTCTATTGCTCTACCAAATCTTCTTGTATCAACAATATTATTTCCGGATTCATCAAGATCAAATTCCCAAGTTACTAGTTGGAACGTCGCATGTATAGATGATTGATAATTATAGCCTTTTAATTTGCATTCTGACTCAGAGTGCTTAGGGTCTTCCAAGCGATATGATACATAATTTAGAGTTGCTCTTTTATTGTAGTCCTCTATAGGAAATGAGGCCTTGAAAACTTTTTCTAGTCCTATATCGAGTCTATTTTTAGGTTCTAGACCTTTTTGAATTAAGCTGTCAAAAGACTCCTTCTGAACACTTAAAAGATCTGGCGTATCTGCCCTATTCTGAGATTTATTACTAAAATTAATTCTTTTCTTAGTTAAAAGTATATTATCTTTATACAAAAAAAACTCTCCCTGGATTAAATAAGATGTAGATCAAGACTATGACAAAGTGGCTTTTGCGCCAACTTCTTCAAGTCTTTTGACTATTTCATCTGCTTCCGCTTTCTTAACGCCTTCTTTTAAAGACTTAGGGGCAGACTCTACAAGCTCTTTTGCTTCTTTTAATCCAAGAGCAGTAATTTCTCTAACGATTTTAATAACTTTAATCTTTTCAGAACCGGTCTCTGCTAAAGTTACATCAAACTCAGTTTTCTCTGCGGCAGGAGCTTCTCCGCCAGCAGCTGGTGCTGCAGCAGCAACTGCAACTGGTGCAGCGGCTTCGACTCCAAATTTTTCTTCTATATCCTTTACTAGCTCAGAAATTTCTAACAAACTAGCTTTTTCCAAATAAGATATCACGTCTTGTTTTGATAGTTCGGGCATAAAAATCCTCCAAATATTGAATTCGTATTATATACGTTTATTTTTTATCTTTCAAGTTATTTAATACGTTTACCAAATTTCTAGGTATTGCTTTTGACACATTAAGGAACTTGATTAATGGCTGATTTAGCATTGAAATGATTTGACCAAGCAATACTTCTTTACGAGGTAGCTTGGAAATTTGTTCTAATTGGGACTTTGGAACTGACTTTCCATCTATGAAACCTATACGAATCTCGAGACTTGGGTAATCTTTTTCAATCTCAACAAAAGTTTTTGTTACTTCAACATAATTATCTTCCAAGAAGGTTATAGCTGTTTCACCAACAGTTTCAGTAAATATAGATTCAAAGTCGGTATTCTCTGAAGCCTTTTTAAGGAGGTTGTTCTTGACTACAGTTACAACCGCATTGTTTCCTCTAAGTTTCTTTCTCAAAAGTTCAAATTCAGATACTTTTGCGCCCCTAAAATTTAGTAAAAGAAATGAAGGAGTATCAGAAAATGAACTCTTGTAATTATTAACTATTTGTTCTTTTTGTTGTTTTCCTAACATCTTACTATGCTATAGCTCCATTATACTTTTTTAGTTCTTCCTTAAGTAAAGATAAATCAATCTTAAAGCCAGGACCCATCGTACTAGAGACACTTACCTTCTGAAGATAGTTCCCTTTAGAGGATGCAGGCTTTGATTTATTCAAAGACTGAACTAAAAAGTATAGATTATCCATAATTTTAGCAATTTCAAATGATTTTTTGGCAAAGGCGAAATTAACAAGGCCTGCTTTGTCATTTTTAATCTCTACTCTTCCGGCTTTTGCATCTTTTACAGCTTTCTCAATATTATTTGTAACTGTTCCCAGTTTGGGACTAGGCATTAGACCCTTAGGGCCAAGAACCTGACCTAATTTGGCAACCTTCGGCATTAACTCGGGCAGTACCACTACAACATCAAAATCTGTCCACTTTTCTGAAATGATTTTTTCTATAATATCTTCGGCCCCAACATAGTCAGCACCTGAATCTTCAGCTTTTTTTGTATGTTCTCCATTGCAAATTGCTAAAACTTTTACAGCTTTACCTAAAGGATTAGGAGGAACTGTTGCAATTTTTATTTGTTGATCAGATTTTTTTGGATCTATTCCAAGTTGAATCGACAAATCAATTGTCTCATCAAACTTTGAAGTAGTAAGGCCTTTAAGAATTTCAATCGCTTCACTAGGGGAATAAAATTTATTCTTATCAATCTTATCATTCTCTATAATTGCTTTTTTATTTTTAGAAATCTTCATCACTTCACCTACCCTTTTATGTCAACACCCATACTTCTAGCGGTACCTTCTATAATTTTCTTAGCCGCATCTATATCGTTAGCGTTAATATCTTCCATCTTAGTCTTTGCAATTTCTTCAAGCTGCTGACTTGATATTTTCCCAACTTTCACTAAAGGCACAGTACTTGAGCCCTTTTCTATTTTTGCAGCTTTCTTAATCAAATATGAAACAGGTGGAGTCTTAACTACAAAAGAAAAAGATTTATCGGAATAGACTGTTACGACAACTGGAAGTAATCCTTCAAGTTTGTCAGTCTGAGCATTAAAGGCTTTACAGAATTCCATTATGTTTACACCTTTCTGACCTAGAGCTGGTCCGATAGGTGGCGCTGGAGAAGCCTTTCCCGCTTCACACAATAATTTCAAAGACCCTTGAATTTTTTTCATCTAAATTTTCTCCACTTGATTAAAGTCTAAATCTATAGGTGTAGCTCTACCAAAGATTTCTACTATAACTTGAATTTTACCTTTGTCCATCTTAACTTCTTCTACAAGTCCTGTAAAATTCTCAAAAGGTCCTTCTATAACTTTAACAGGTTCGCCCTTATCAAATATAACTTTTGGAGTCGGTTTAAGAGTTCCTTCTTCGATTTTATTTCTCATTTTATTAATTTCAGATTCCTCGACCGTTGGAACAGACTCTACGATTAACTTACCGTCTTTAACCTTACCTCCAACGAAACCAATAACTTTAGGAATATTTCTTAGAAAATGCCATGACTCTTCGTTGAGCTCAGTCTTAACCAAAAGATATCCTGGGAAAAACTTTTTCTCTGAAGTTTTCTTTCTTCCACCTTTTAATTGTTCTTCAATAGTTTCTGTTGGAACTAAAATATCTGTAATTAAATCAGGACAATTGTCCATTTCCATTTGCTTATTTATATATCTTTGTACTGTATCTTCTGATCCAGTATTACAATGAACTACATACCACTTGTCTGACATTTATTTACCACCTAAAAGAAATTCTGTTATTGAAGATAATACAAAATCAACTAACAAGAGAAATACTCCCAAGATAATTGAGACAACGACTACCCCGCCTGTTGACTTAATATTTTCTCTCTTATTTACCCATGAGATTTTACCTAATTCTAATTTAATATCATTAAAAAAATTTTTCATATCATTCTGCGAAATTTATATTCTCTATTTGCCTCAGTTTATTTAATCTAATGTCATGCCTTCCAGCTTCATAATCTGTTGTGAGCCAAAGCTCGACAATATTCTTTGCAACATCAGATGAGACATATTTAGAGCCCAAAGTTATGATGTTTGAATTGTTATGTGCTCTAGACATAATGGCCAAGTTAACATCATTTGCAACTACTGCTCTAATGTTTTGATATTTATTCGCAACAATATTCATTCCAGAGCCAGAAGCACAAATGAGTATGCCTCTATCATATTGCCCCTGAGAAACTTTAATTGAGACCTCAGCTGCCGAATCTGGATAATCTGAGCTCTCTTCCGAAAAAGTACCAAAATCCTTATAAACAAAACCTAGTTTTTTAAGATACTCTTTTAAATCTTCTTTCAGAGTGAAGCCTCTATGGTCTGACCCTATCGCGATTTTCATTCTTATTCCTCGAACTTCTTAAAGATTAAAGTACAGTTAGTTCCGCCAAATCCAAAAGAATTGCTAACAGCTATCTTTATATCTTTCTGAAGTGTGTGGTGGGGAACATAATTAAGATCACATCCTTCCTGTGGATTATCTAAATTTATAGTGGGGGGGACAACTCCTTCGTGAAGAGCTAATGAAGTGATTCCAGCTTCTAGTCCACCAGCCGCTCCCAGTAAATGACCAGTAATTGATTTAGTTGAGCTTACTAATAATTCGTGTGCATATGAGCCAAAGACTTGCTTTATTGCATTTGTTTCATTTATATCATTTTGTTGAGTAGAAGTTCCGTGTGCATTTATGTAATCTACTTGCTCAGGATTAATACTTGCGTTCCTTAGAGCTGACTCCATACATATAACAGGTCCATCAATATTAGGAGAAGTAATATGATGAGCATCTCCACTAAAACCTGAACCTATAAGTTCGGCATATATTGTGGCGCCTCTTTTCTTTGCGTGTTCAAGTTCTTCAAGTATAACAAGACCAGATCCTTCACCCATAACAAAGCCATCTCTATCTCTATCGAAAGGTCTAGAGGCAGCACTTGGATTATCATTTCTTGTTGAAATTGCTCTCATTACATTAAAACCCGAGATTGCGACAGGAACAAGGGGAGCTTCAGATCCACCCGCCACCATTGCAACAGCGTCTCCTCTTTCAATCATCATGGCTGCATACCCTATAGAATGAGCACCAGCAGCACATGCTGTACAAGCAGCACAATTAGGACCTTTTAAGTTATTAAATATAGATACATAACCAGCCGCCATATTAGGAACCATAGAAGGAACGAAAAATGGAGAAACTCTAGATGGTCCTCTATCATTATAAATCGTTGCATTATCAACAAAGGTTTGTATACCACCTATACCTGAGCCTATATAGGCTCCTATCAAATGAGAATTTGATTCAGTTACTTCTAATCCTGAGTCTTTTAAAGCTAAGGATGCAGCTGCAACAGCAAACTTTATAAAAGGATCACTCCTTCTTGCTTCTTTGGGATCCATAAAGTCTTCCGGATTAAAATGTTCTGCCACCTCAGCACCGAACTTAGTCTTTAAACCCGAGGCATCAAGTTTCTTTAGAAGGCTAACCCCGGAAATACCTTCTTTAATTTTTGGCCAAACTTCTTCAATCCCTATACCTAGAGATGAAAGCATTCCAATTCCTGTTATAACAACCCT
>CAJIYY010000061.1 GCA_905181755.1 Candidatus Dadabacteria bacterium UBA1144 | reverse complement strand
TGGTCAGTTGCAATGATATCAACGACATCGTCAGCAAGCCCTTTAACTATAGCTCTAACGTCGGCTTTTGTTCTTAAAGGTGGGTTCATTTTATAATTAGGATCGCAATTTAGAATATCGTCTTCAGAAATAGTAAAGTGATGAGGAGTTGCTTCACAAGTAACTTTCACACCTCTACCTTTTGCCTGTTTAATGATTTCTATAGAATTTTTAGTTGAAACATGACAAACATGCAAATGTGCACCTGTAGATTCAGCTATAGCAATATCTTTTATTATTCCTAGTTCTTCAGAAATATTAGGTATACCTTTGAAACCATTTCTTTTAGAGAACTTTCCCTCATTAGCAACCCCATCTAAAGAAAAAGAGCAATCCTCACAATGAGAAATAACTGGAAAAGCTTTCTTTCTTCCGATCTGCATTGCTTCAAATAATAGCTTTGAGTTTGAAACAGGGAACCCATCATCGGAGACAGCAACACATCCTGCCTTAATGTTAGCTTCAATCCTAGCCAACTTCAGATTATTCAATGATCTCGTAATAGCACTAATAGGATAGATATTTACTAATCCCAGCTTCTTAGACTTATTTAAAATATATTTAGTAATTTCTGGGCGATCATTTACAGGAGAGGTGTTTGGCATGCATGCTATTGAAGTAAAACCGCCTGCTGCCGCGGCCATTGAGCCAGTCTTAACTGTTTCTTTATGCTTAAATCCGGGATCTCTTAAATGTACATGAATATCTACCAGCCCAGGTGCAACGATTAAACCTTCTGCATCAATTATCTCGTCAAAGGATTTCTCATTTACAGCCTTCTTTAGAATCAAATTAGTTATTTTTCCATTTGTAATCTCAAGATTCATAAATTTATTAATCTTTTGAGACGGATCAACAACACGTCCATTTTTAATTAAGATTTTCATATTATTTAATCACTTTTTGCAATAACATTTGCCTACACCAAACACTGAACCTAATCTGCTCAAAGTATTTCGCTCTTTTATCCTTATCAAATTCAACAGGGATCTCATTTACTCTAGGAAAAGGATGCATAACGATAGATTTTTTTGGCAATTCATTAAGCTGATTAAGAGATAAAGAATAGTCGTGAACACTACCTCTTTCTTTCTGAACTCTTGTAACATAGAGTAAGTCTGTATCCTTCAATACCTCATTAATATCTGTGGTTTCGTAAGAACTTTTAGGTAAAGAAGTCGAAAGCTTTAAGTGCTCAGGGCTGACTAGATTAAAATGATTATTATCAAACCTACTAAGGAGTTTCACCAAACTCTTAACTGTTCTTCCATTTTTCAGATCTCCAACAAGAGTAACTCTTAAGTTTGACAAATCTTTATTTAGAAAATTATAAATTGTAAACCCATCTATTATAGTCTGAGTTGGGTGCTCAGAATTCCCATCACCAGCATTTATGATGGGTACAGAGCTAACAGCTGCGGCCCTTTCCGCGGCCCCATTCTCTGAATGTCTTACAACAATGGCATCACTCATTTGAGACATTGTTGTAATAGTGTCCTCAAAAGATTCTCCTTTTGCTACACTAGAGAACTGAACATTATTAATTGGAATCACGCTCCCCCCAGACCTACTCATTGCACTATAAAAAGAGGATGAGGTTCTAGTTGAAGGCTCATAAAAAAGATTAGTAAGAACTTTGCCTTTTAAAAGATTATTACTTTTACCTTTATTTTTACTTGCATCTCTCCAAAGAGAGTACAAAAAATCATTTGTTAAGTCATTAACACTCAGAAGATGTAACATATGGACTAATTAATAGTATTAAAAAACCTCCGGGTTCTTAGAATATCTTTAACATTTTTAAAATTATTATTCCATGAAAAATGTATTAAGAATGCTTTTCCAACTATGTTTTCCCTAGGTACAAAACCCCAAAACCTACTATCTCTACTATTGTCTCTATTGTCACCTAAGACAAAATAGCTTCCTTCAGGGACCACAACAGTTCCAAAGGCTTTATCAATATCGTTCCCTAAGGTCTCGCCATCTTTATAAATAACTTCTTTCTTGCTATCTGAGAGGATATTTTCGTAAACTAAATGCTTAACTCCATCAATGAAATATGATCTGTTAGTTTGGTTGGATATTAAAGAACCATTAATGTAAATTTTGTTTGATTTAATAGTGAGAATATCTCCAGGAACAGCAACGACTCTTTTAATGTAATAAACACTAGATATCCCTATGAATCCTCCGTTTGGACAATCCTTTGAATTCCGATCTTCTGGGAATCTAAAAACAACAACATCGCCTCTTTTGATCTCCTTAAATCCCTCTATTATCTTAGAACTGGAACAAGGAAATCCTACCCCATAGCTTATTCTATCTACAAGAATTTGGTCTCCAACTAACAAAGTCGGATACATAGATTTCGAAGGGATTTTAAATGGTTGAATAAAAATGTAACGAATAAAAAGAGCTACTATTAAAGCAAAGAGTAGCGACTTGATTGTAGAAAAAAATTTGGACATTTTATTATTTTTTGTATCCATGACTAATAAAGCTATATTCTACTGTTTTTTTCATGTAAGTTAAATTCTGATTGTGGACCATAAAGCCTTTGCACGCTATAAACATCAGGAATTGAGTCTAAGCCCTTAGTTATCTCCGATAAATGCCTTGCGTGTTTAACTAAAATTTCCAAATAAATTGATGACTTAGAAGAAGAGATCTTTCTAGCATTAATTTTTATTATATTTGATTCATGCTTAGCTATTAAATTAGAGATTTCTGATAAGATGCCTGTTTTATCATTACAATAAAGCCTTAAGCTTGTCGAAGACTTGAGATTATATGAATTGTCCCACAATGATTCAACTAGCCTTGTCGGGTCGACCCCAAGAATTTGTTTGCAAGAGATTCTATGTATAGAGATTCCTCTTCCCACCGTTATATATCCAATAATTTCATCACCATATATTGCACCACAGCAGTTCGCCATACGAACCATAACATTAGTGGAACCACCAACTACTATGGCATTCTCAGGATTAAGATAGTTTTGTTGACTTGATTCTATCTTTGTTTTTACACCTAGATCAAAACAATCTAGAATTTGAGCTATATTAACCTTTGAAAGACTGTAGTTAATAAAAAGATTCTCCAAGTTCTTAAGATTATTTTCAGTAGAAAACTTCCTAAGTTTTTCTAAAACTCCAGCGTCTAGTATATCAACACCATAACTTGCTAATTTTTTACCTAGAATCTCTCTACCAATTTTCTCAGAATCTTTAGAAATGACGCTTCGTATAGAGCTTCTTATTTTCGACTTTGCTTTAGAGGTAACAACATATTTCATCCAATCTTTAGATGGTTGACGTACATTGTTTGTAATTATCTCTATAGCGTCACCACTTTGTAGCTTATAAGAGAAAGGAACTATAGCTCCATTTACTCTAGCCCCAGAGCATTTATTTCCCAAATCTGTATGAATAGCATATGCAAAATCAATGACAGAAGAATCTATTGGCAACTCTCTTAATTCACCTTTTGGAGTAAACACATAAATAAAATCTGTTATCAATTCATCTTTAATTGCGTCTATAAACTCCCTTGGATTACTTAGAGTCTGTGTTTCAAATATATTTTTTACACTCTCCGGAAGATCAATCAACTTCTTCCTATCTTTTGAATCAATCTTATATTTCCAATGTGCTGCAACTCCGTACTCAGCAATCTCATGCATCTCTTCAGTTCTGATTTGAACTTCAACTTTATCCCCAAAGGGTCCAATGACCACAGTATGAAGGGATTGATATCCATTGCTTTTTGGAAGAGCTATATAATCTTTAAATCTTCCTGGTATAGGCTTCCAAGTTGAATGAACAGCCCCTAGGGCCGCATAACACGAGGCAATATCTTTAGTAATAATCCTAAACGCTTTAACATCTAGAAGTTTATCTGAATCTATATTATTCTTAATCATCTTCCTATAAATACTATAGAAATTCTTAAATCTTGTTTTTACTACTACATCTAAACCAAACTTTTCCAGCTGACTCTCTAAAAGGCTCCTAATCTCTGACGAATACTTTTCCCATTCATCTTTTTTATGATTAAATATTTTAGTTATCTCTTTGTATTCATTAGGCTTTAGAACCTCAAAACATTTATCTTCAAGCTCAGTCCTAATCCAGTAAATCCCAAGTCTGTCGGCTAATGGAGCAAATAGATCAACCGTCTCTTTAGCAAAAACTTTTCTTCTTTCTTCAGGAAGGTATGAAATTGTTCTTATGTTATGAAGCCTATCGGCCAACTTTACCAGAATAACTCTTATGTCTTTACCAGTTGCCAGAATTAACTTTCTAAAATCTTCCGCTTGCTTTTCAAAAGTTGAGCTTATTTTAAGCTTGCTAATTTTAGTTACACCATCAACTAAGGAGCAAACTTCTTCTCCAAAAATCTTAGTTATGTCTTCTTTTGTAGCCAATGTATCCTCTATAGTGTCATGCAAAAGTCCAGTAATTATAGATTCTTTGTCTAGCTTTATATCCGCAAGTATTGATGTTACCTCCATAGGATGTATTAAGTATGGTTCACCTGAATGTCTCTTTTGTCCCGCATGGACTTTAGCAGAGTAAGCGTAAGCCTTGGTTACTTCGATAATATCTTCACTAGTAAGATAAGGATTAACTTTTTCTAGAATATCATTAAATCTAATCATTACACGCTCTGCAAAACTCTTTCAATCTCCATAAAGCAATCATCAAAATTATCATTAACTACCAGATGGTCAAAATGTACTGATTTAATTATCTCTTTCTTGGCTTCGAGCACTCTACCTTTAATCTCATCGTTACTCATATCTGCTCTAGATATGAGTCTTTCTTTTAGGGTCTGTATAGAAGGGGGTCTTATAAAAAAAGAAACACAATCAAAATGGTTAGTATTTATTACGCTATAAGCGCCTTTTACGTCAATATCTAGCAATACGCTATGATTAAACTTTATTGACTCCTCTATCGGAGCTATTGGAGTCCCGTAGTAGTTACCATGAACTTCTTCATACTCAAGAAAAGCATTCTCTTGAATTAATTTATCAAATACTTCTTTTGTAACAAATCTATAGTGATCATTGTTAGTTTCGCTTGGTCTTTTTTCTCTAGTTGTATAAGAAATAGAAAAATCTAGATTTTTGCAAGTAGACAGCAACTTCGATGTTATAGACGACTTTCCTACACCAGAAGGACCAGAAATTATTATTAGGCAATTACCTTTAATTATCATAAGAATATTCTAATGTAAAAAGGAAAATAATGGAATTATAGATTCCCAGCTCTAAGAGTGCCCTCACAAGCAGGACAACTAAAATCATTGTCAGTACAGGTAGAAAGTCTCTTCTCAAGCAAGTCTAATATTAAGTCATCTATCCCTAGGGGTTTTGCAATATGATAATTTGTTCCAGGAAACTTAACAGAGGCTTCTAAGGCCAGTGAAGGAATGTCTTGTTGCCAATGCCTACCGGGTCCTAAAAAAAAAGGGCATATTATTATAAAATTTGCTCCTCTTTTAACACAATTACTATAGGCATCTTCGATTGAGGGTTCAGCAAGCTCCATATGGGCGGGCTCAACTATGTTGTACTTTGAAGAAAATCTCTCATAAAAAAGTTTTGCAACCTCTACAAGCATTTGGTTGCTTTCATCTTTCTTTGAACCATGATCAACTATAATTATCGCCTTACTCATGCTAAAACTATAACTGAAATTTTAAACAATGCCGAAGGCGGGACTCGAACCCGCACATCCGAAGACACCACCCCCTCAAGATGGCGCGTCTACCAATTCCGCCACTTCGGCCTTAGAATATTAAGCTCCAAATTTACTAAGAATTCCTGCATGTGCAAGAATAAAATTCATTAAGTTCTTGCCCTCGAACAGGCCAAGTGTTCCCTTTAAGCACTCTTTCTCGGTAAACCTTTTAGATGTTCCATAAAAACTATTCTTAGAGCTTATAACTACAGGAACAGGATGCCAACTATGGTTTTTCATTTTCGATGGTGTTGAGTGGTCCCCAGTGATGCAAACTACGTCAAAATTTAGCTTAAGTATTTCCTTCAAGGCTCTATCGAAATCTTCAATCACCTTGATCTTTTTTTTATAATTTCCATCTTCGCCAAAACTATCAGTTTTCTTAACATGAAAATAGAAAAAATCGTAATTATTAAACTCTCTTTTCAAAGTATCAACTTGAGACATTATTGTTCCGTCTTTTACTTCAAGAGGGTTCATTCCAACAAGTTTAGAAATACCTTTATACATAGGATATGTGACAATTGATGCAGCCTTTAATCCATACAAAGACTCAATTGTTGGTATCTTTGGATATATTGAGAAACCTCTTAGTAATGCATAATTAGCATTCTTTTCATTCTTCAAAACGGTCCTCATTGCAGATATTAATTTAAAAATTGTTTTTGATATTTTAAGTGACTCTTTGTTTTGATTCTGTGGGTTCAAAGGAGCTACTCCAATTTCTTCAGGGTCTGTATCTGCAACCCTAGTCTCTATCCCTCTAAGCTTATGGTTAAATTTTAATTTACATACAAACCTGTGTTCAAGACCGGAAGTAAACTCAACTTGAATACCATCGATCTTAGTAATTTTTGATTGAAGTAATTTAACGATTCTCTTGTTATGAGCTGTAGAGATTCTTCCAGCTCGCCTATCTGTTATTATGAATTTTGAATTTTTCTCAATAACTGTAGAGAAGTTTCCTCTTATCAGTAAATCCTTTTCATTTACAGAGATATCCAAACCCAGGCCTTCCAATATTCCTCTACCTATATTGTACTTTAAAGGATCATAACCAAACAAAGACAAATGAGCTGATCCACTCCCAGGAGTGAGCCCACTTAGAATAGGAATATGTGCTCCTGTCTCAGATTTCTTTGCTAATTTGTCAAGAGTTGGAGTCTTTGCAGCTTCAAGCTCGGTAAGTTTAGGAAAAGGCAGGCCGCCTACTCCATCTAAAACGAAAAGTCCTATTTTGGCTTTTTTATTTTTTGTTAAGTTGCTTCTAAGCTCATGCATAATTAAACCTAACTCTATAAATTTACTTCTAAACCATCATAACCTGGTTCTATTCCTTTTGGAAGATAATCAATGAGCTCACCATACTTTAAATCTGACCCCATATGGGTGAGTATGGTTCTCTTTGCTCCAACTTTATTAGATATGACAACTGCCTCATCAACAGATAAGTGTGCATCATGCTTAAAATATCTTAGTGCGTCTATAACCAACAAGTCCACACCATTAATTTTCTCTAAAGTATCATCAGAAATAAAACTACAATCCGTGATATATGCAAAATTATTAATTTTATAGCCCAGTATGTCCCACTCTTTATGCTTTATTTCTAAAGGAAGAATTTCTATACCCTGCTCTATAAATGGACCTTTTGCTTCTTTCAAGTCAAGCCTAGGTCTTCCAGAAATATTTTTTTTATTGAAAATATATGAAAAATTTTTCTTAATATCTTCAATAGTAAAACTATTAGCAAAACAACTGATTTTTTCTTTTTTTATATAACTAAAAATTCTAAGGTCATCTATTCCATGAGTGTGGTCGGCATGAGAGTGTGTATATAGGACAAAATCTATATTCTTAATATTGTTAACAAGAGCTTGTTGTCTAAAGTCAGGGGTAGTATCAATAAGTATGCTTACATCTTCTACTGTTAAGAATATAGAACTTCTAGTTCTCCAATCCTTCTCATCTATGTTGGATGTATCCGTACCCAAAACCGGAGAACCAACTGAGGAACCACAACCTAGCATTAATACTCTCATTTAAAAAATATATCATCAGTGAATAGTAATTCAAAAAACGTTATAAATTATGTATTCTAATTATAGATGAATACAGACGCTAAAAATGAAAGAATTAAAGAACTTGTTGATCTAATTAATTACCATAATAAACGTTACTATCTTGAGGATAAACCTGAAATTACAGACTCAGAATTTGACTTACTTTTAAAAGAACTAGTCAGACTAGAGAAGGAAAATCCAGAGTTAGCAAGCACAAATTCTCCCTCTCAAAAGGTTGGAGGATTTATCTCTGAACATTTCGAAAAATATAAACATTTAAAGAAAATGTACAGCTTGGAGAATATTTCCAACGAAGAAGAGCTTAAGAAGTTTATCGAGCGAGTAGAAAAAATTATAAAAAATCCGGCTTTCATCTTAGAGCCAAAATTTGATGGATCTTCAGTTTCTATAACTTATAAAAATGGGTTTTTTAAAGCTGCCTCAACCAGAGGTGATGGTGCAATTGGTGAGAACATAACTCAAAATGCAAAAACTATAAAAAATATTCCACTAGAGCTAACAGGTCTAAGGCCACCTGAGCTAATAGAAATTAGAGGTGAAGTAATATTTCCACTAAAAGAATTTCAAAAGCTAAACAAAAGACTAGAAGAAGCTAATCAGGCTTTTTCTAATCCTAGAAATGCTGCTGCTGGCTCACTAAGACAACTTGATACTAGAATTACAGCCGAAAGACCTTTAGTTTTTATTCCATGGGGAATTGGTGAATCAGTAGGATTAAATATCCAAAGTGAGAGCGAATTGATAGATAAATTTAGAGGATGGGGATTTACTATTCTTGGGGAATACTTAAAAACGAAAGACAGAACTTTTATTCAAGATCATTTCAAAATTACTTTAAATAAAAGAGAACAATTAGACTATGAAATAGATGGGTTGGTTATAAAATTAGATAGATTTAAAGATCAGGTGGAATTAGGCTTCACTTCAAAGTACCCCAAATGGGCTGCAGCATTAAAGTTTCCTTCAATGGTAGCTAAGACGAAAATTAACAAGATAACCTATCAAATAGGTCGAACTGGGATGATAACACCTGTAGCTGAGCTAGATGAAGTACTAATTGGTGGTGTGAGTGTCAAAAGGGCTACTTTACATAACTTCGACCAAATAAAGCAATTAGAGATAAATACTATGGATGAAGTGTTAATAGAAAGGGCTGGTGATGTAATACCAAAAGTACTAAAAGTAATACAAAAGAATAACAAGACAAATTTTAAAAATCCAACAGAATGTCCATCTTGTCGATCAACTTTATCGAAGGAAGGGTCTTATCTTTTCTGCAAAAATATTGACTGCCAAGAGGTCTTAAAAAGAAAAATTTCATATTTAGTTTCCAAGAAATGTTTTAATATCATAGGTCTAGGAAGTAATATTATTAACAATTTAGTTTCAAAGAAAGTTATTTCCAGAATATCAGATGTATTTAACTTAGATGAGAGTGAAATACTCAAACTTGATGGCTTTGGCCCTAAGCTAGCAAATAATTTAATTACAGAAATTAATAATAAAAAAAATATAGAACTCAGCAGGTTTATAAGCTCACTTGGAATAAGACATGTAGGAGAAAATATTTCAAAACTGATTAGTCTTCACTTTAAGGATCTTAATGAAATAATACTTGCAGGAAAAGAAGAGATTGAATCTATAGAGGGGATCGGAATAGAAATTGCTGCAAGTCTAGATAGTTACTTAGACAAGAAGGAGAATATTCACGAAATAGACAATTTTATTAAAAATGGAGTTTTAATAAAGACCGAAGATTTGCCAACTGGAGATAAATTTAAAGGGAAAATGATTTGTATAACAGGTAAATTTAAGAATTTTTCCAGAGATGAGTTAACATTAATAGTGAACAATCAAAAGGGAAAAGTTGTTTCTTCAATAAGCAGTAAAACAGATATATTAGTTGCTGGTGAGAAATCTGGCTCTAAGTTCAAAAAAGCTAAAGAGTTAGGGATAAAGATAATTAGTGAAAGCGATTTCTTAAAGTTGTAGAAACAATAAGAATCCCAAGATAATTCTATACGCCGCAAAAATTCCAAACCCATTAACCCTTGAGTACTTGTAGAATATCTTTAAAACTATATAAGAGCTGATCATAGAGAAACCTAAAGAAAGAGCTATGTCAAAGACTAGTTGATTCCCTACTATATTATTAAAATCAACCTTGTAGATTCCAAGAACAAAAGCCCCAAGTATTACAGGTGCTGACAGAATGGCTGACATCAGTATAGAGCTCTCTCTGTCTATCTTTAGGAACCTTGAAGATATAATTATTGAAGCAGACCTGCTAGCTCCAGGCAAAAGGGAAAAACATTGAAAAATACCGATTAGTAATGAATCTGAAAAAGAAATATCTTTTAATGATTTCTTTGCATCAGAGTAATAGTCTGAGATATATAAAAGAATGCCAAAAAAAATTGTACTAAATATCATCAGAGTAGTTATTTCGCTTACATCTTCTAGTATTTCGAAAAAGAATAGCCCAACAATGAAAATTGGTAGAGTAGCAACGATTAGAACTTTAATAAATTTGAAATTTATAAAAGTCTTATATTTTGATCTCAAGTCAAATAAAAGAAATATTATCAGAGCAATTGCTGAGCCCATATGCATCGATGAAATTAGAATCAAAGATAAAGGCTTATTTGAAAAGAGTTTACTATAAATTATTAAATGTAGAGATGAGCTTACAGGGATAAATTCTGTAATTCCTTGAACAATAGATACTATAAAAAGCTCAATCAAGTAACAAACCTACTTATCATAATTGCAGTAGCTACATTAACATTTAATGAATTTGTAGCTCCAGAACGCTTAATCCTTAGTAAGATATCACACTTCTTCTTAATTAAAGTGCTTAATCCTTTGTGTTCTGATCCCATTACTATTGCTAGATTTTCCCCCATAAACTTGTCAAACTTTGTATCTTTATAATCTTCTCCTTCCAAGTGAGTTCCAAGAATCCAATATCCTGCATTTTTTATTTCATTAATTACATTTCCTAAATTAGGAACCTGGTAAAAATTTACTGAAAAGATTGCACCAGCCGAAGACTTAACAGATCCTGGTGATATTGAGGCTGTTCTATCACTCGGAATAACGATCGTAGTAACCCCAAAAAAAACACAAGTCCTTGCAATCGCACCTAAATTCTGGGGATCTTGTATGTGATCTAAAATCAAAATTTTTCCCAAAGATTCAAGATTACTCTTTAATTCATTGAAATTTTTAGGTGGATCAACTTTAATTTTTGCTGCTAAAGATTGATGTTTCGTAGACTTAGTTAAAACTTCAAATTTTCTATCTGATATTTCCTCTATTGGCACTCCTTTTATCTTCTTCTTGTCTGTTTTGGAAAATTTATTTAAAGTAGCATTTGAAACATAAAGTTTTTCTATCCTAACTGAATATAAATCAACAAAATCCAAGACAGCATTTACTCCATAAATAATCATCTATTTCTTGTAATTTTTTTTCTTGACGGAATCACTAATGCCCTTAGCTGAATTTTTTTGAATAAAATTATTATAAATTGTTAGGATTTTTTGTCTAAAATACTTATTATCCCACACCTCACTTGAGTCAAATGGGACGCCTTGAAGATATGTTCCAAAATGTAAATGATCTCCAAAAGCAAGGCCAGATTGGCCTGTATGACCAATAACATCGCTACTGCTTACTATAGCCCCAACTTCAACAGTTATTTCACTCAAATGACTATATAAAGAGTAAAAGCCTAGCCCATGGTCTATGATTATAGTTTTTCCGTAGATACCTAGACCCTCTTTGTTCACATAGCTTACTCTTCCCTCTGAAGAAGGATAAATCTTTGCATTTTCTATGGAAGATAAATCATAACCCCAGTGGTAAGTAGTCATTAGAGGATTCTCAATAGATGGGAAAAGATAATTTCTCTTTTCACTAAATCTGGAGAACACTTTGGAATTTTTCATTTGATAAAAACGACCAAGAGTTACTTTGCTTTCTGTTATATTCCTAGTGTTATCTAAAATTTCCAGATTGTTCTCTTTTCTTAGTGCCAGATTTAACTCTAAAAAATTCTCTACTGATACTGATTCAATATTAGATTTGAAAATTTCATTATACTTATTCTTTATAAAATCTAAATCGATTAAAATATCTGAGCTCTTCCAAACCTTATTTCTTAAGGTTTTCATTTTCTTAATGTAAACCAGGGAGTTTCCAGAAAGATCTTCTGCAACAATTTTAATTTTTCCGTCCTTACAAGGGCTATTCCCACAACTAAAGAAAACAAGATTCGAAATCCCTGTATCTTTAACTATGGTTATAGGATAGAAATTAATCTCTAATCCGCTATCAACATAAGAAGAAAAGGTATCAGGGCTAGTTTCATAAATCACGTACCCTACTCCACCAAGATATATATAAGAGTCAGTCTTAACAGACTTAATAGAAGGTGGTTCAAAATCAATACTTATCCTTATTTTTTTATTAATGTCTGAATTAAAAAATTTATTCTCATATTTAATCGTATAATAAAGATATAGTGTCTTTAATTTATTTTTCTTAATAAATTTAACTGCTTTGTCCTCCTCACTTAGTGGAATATCTATTACTTTTTCTTGAATAGAGGGATTTAAGTCATTTTCAGTATATATCGTGTACAAGCTGTTATCTTCTGTCCCTAGGGAAACACTAATAAATGAGATTTTAGTTTTATCAGACCTAATCTTTGCTTTCAATCCAGAATAAGAAATAGTATTTTTAGAAAGTAGCTCAAAAGATGGATTATGGGCAAACAATACATAAAGAGCATACAATCCATATACAACAGTCAATATCAATAATATTGCTGTGAACTTAAATTTCTTTTTCCTCTCAAACATACTAATCTAAGTAAATAGCAATTAGATAAAAAATAGGCAGTATAAAAATCAAGCTATCTATTCTATCTAAAACTCCTCCATGTCCTGGTAATAAATTTCCGGTATCTTTAACTCCAGACCTTCTCTTTATAAATGATTCAACTAAATCGCCAATAATTCCCAAAAATGCAACAATCATTCCTATAAACATTGATTGAAAGACCGATATCTCAATATCTATATAATCAAAAATGCAAATTGCCACTATAATTGAGGAGACAACTCCTGCAATTGAGCCCTCATAAGTTTTATTTGGACTAACATTTGGAAAAGCTTTTGTTACTCCAAAGAACTTCCCTACGATATAAGCAGAGATATCGTTGATAGATGAAATAACTAGTACAGAAGACAATAGAAGTAGCCCGTTGTCTAAATTCCTAATTAAAATTGAAAAATTCATACCAAAGCCTATATAAATGAGAATAAAGATATATGAGCTCCAGAAGCTTTTTATTTCTATCCTATTGAAAATGAGTCTGATGAGCCAAATTAAAGAAGTTAAGGCACTCAAATAAAGAAATAGTACCGGATCAATATATGCTGAAATAGTTATAGAGATTAGAGTCAAATATGATAGGATGCTGAGATTTTTAGATTTAATTTTTAATATTTTCTCATATTCCCAGTAAGCTAAGGACACAACCAGTAATACAAATGCGGCGAAGACAATTCCTCCCATAAAAACTGAATAAAAGACTATAGGAAGAAGGACAAGACAGGTTAAAGATCTCTTTAAAAGGTTGCTCATTTTATTTAATTAATAATACATAATTAATACAATATCAATTCTTTTAGCCCAATTGTTTACTAAATATAATATTTAGCTACAATAAGACTCAGCAAATTAATGATAAGCCTGTAGGATAGATATATGATACCAAAATATGCTTTTGTAACAAAGGGAGTGGGAATTAGTAAAGAGAAGCTAACCAGTTTTGAAATGTCACTAAGGGATGCAGGAATCGCAGAGTACAACCTTGTAAGAGTATCAAGCATCATGCCACCAAATTGTAAAATCATAAAAAAAGGTAAAGGATTAGAAATGTTATCGCCTGGTCAAATAGTATTCGTTGTTTTAAGCGAATGCTCAACTAATGAGCCCGGGAGAAAAGTCGCATCTTCAGTAGGATTAGCATTACCAAAAGATAGGTCTCGGCATGGTTATCTATCAGAACATCACTCATTTGGTCAAAGTAAAAAAGAAGCTGGAGAATATGCCGAAGACTTAGCTGCGCAAATGTTAGCCACAACCCTTGGTGCTCCATTCGATTATGATAAAAACTACAATCAACAGAAAGAAATATGGAAGATTGGTGGGCATACTGTTGAGACTAAAGAAATTACTAGCTATGCAGAAGGGCCTAAAAATAAAAATTGGGTGACTGTTGTAACAGCAATGGTTTTAATTATCTGACCATTTTTCTAGCTAAGACTAAAGCTTCATGCTCAATCTTGGTCCCGCTTAACATTCTAGCAATCTCTGCGACCCTTTGATCTCTTGAAAGGTTGTTTATTGAAATATTGGTTTTACCATTCTCTAGTTTTTTTGAAATTAGGAAATGAGTATCTGCAAAAGAAGCAACTTGGGGAAGATGGCTAATACATAGGACTTGTGAAGACTTTGATAACTGAGCAATCTTTTCGCCCAATTTCTCTGCAACAGCACCTCCAAGTCCTACATCAGGCTCATCAAAGAGAACTATCTTACTTTCAAAAACCTTAGATATCTCCAAGGCTAAAATTAGCATTATTCTGGACAATTCTCCCCCAGACGCAACAGACTTAAGTGGTTCTGGTGGAAAATCTGGATTAGCAGTGAACATAAATTCAATATCGTCAATACCTGTCTCACTAATATCAGTTTCTCGGAAGCTTACTAACCAAGTTGCATTAGGTATGCCTAAATCAACGAGTCCCTTTTTAATTAGCTGACTCAATTTTATCCCGACCTTTTTTCTTTTATTAGAGATAATAATTGCTTTTTCAAGACAAGACTTCTTTGTGTTATCCCTTTCTATAGCCGCAATATCTATCATTTTATCTATGTCTGATTCACAAGCAAACAAATCAACTATTTCCTCCCTCTTTTCTATTAATTGATCGGTAGTAAGTTTGTATTTTCTCCTCAAATCTTTAAGCAAGTAAAGCTGGTCTTGCTTTGAATCAAAAGACTCGTGAATGAAATTATTAGAACTTAGAGATGATACTAGATAAGATAATTCACTTAAATTAGTTCTTAAATCAGATGCTATCTTAACTATATTTTCATTGCCAAGATTTAATTTAGATATCTTCTTCTCAACACTAGAAAATGCATTCATAGCATTATTATCAATCTCGGCTATTAATTCATTTACTAATTCTTTATTCTCATTAATTACTTTTTGATTTTTAACTTCTTCAATAAACGTAAGCTCTTCATCTGCGTTTTGAATAGAAATCTTTCCAAGTTCTTCTAATTGAAATCTTAAAAAATCTCTTTTTTCATCTATATTATTTTTTTGAATTATTAATGTTTTATATTTCCTTGAACACTCTAAATACTCCACATAAAGCTTCTTATATGGTCCAAGAATCTCTTCAATCTCTGCATATTTATCTAGAATATAATGTTGAAATTTCTTTTCTACTAAAAGAGACTGGGTCCCCTGCATAAAAAAAGAAAAATAATTTTCAAAAACTTCACTTACTATTTCAAACTTAATCTTGATATTGTTAATATAATATTTAGTCAAATTGCTTGAACTAATCTTCCTGCTAATTTGAAAAACATCACCAATACTAATTTCAAATCCATTGTCTAATAAAATTTTTTTAATTTTTTTGCTTTCTAGCCTTATATCAATAGATATGAATGTTTCCTTCTCTTTATTTTTTATTAATTCTTTAGGAAATTTTCTAACTATAAAAAAAACTAACGTATTTAAGATAAGGGACTTTCCGGCCCCTGTCTCTCCAGTTGCAATATTCAGACCTTGACTGAAATTAATTTCAATAGCATCAAGTAATGATAGATTCGTTGCTTTTAGCTTCTCAAGCATTTTGCTTAATTTGCCCTTCTCCAAGAACTACAAACTTCTTAGTGGTTAGCTCATTAAGTCCCATTGGGCCAAATGCATGGAGTTTTGTAGTGCTAATTCCAATCTCTGCACCTAGGCCTAGCTCATTACCATCATTAAATCTAGTTGAGGCATTGTGCATAATTGCAGATGAATTAACTGAATTTATAAAGTGCTCTGATTTTTCCTTGTTCTCTGTAACTATAGATTCTGTATGAAGAGATCCATACTCTTCTATATGACATATAGCTTCATCAATATCTTCAACAATCTTTAAGTTCATTTCTAGAGATAAATACTCATTAGACCAATCATTCTTAGCAACTTTTACAATCTTTTGATTTCCAGCAATCCCTAAAACCTCTTCATCTGAATGTATCTTTACGTTGTTTTTATCAAACAACTCTAAAAGTCCTGGAAGCATAGATTTTACAACTTTCCTATGAATCAATAGTGTCTCCATAGAATTGCAGACACCTGGTCTTTGAATTTTAGAATTCAGAGATATTTCATATGCTTTTTTTTGATCTGCAAACTCATCTATGTAAACATGACAAACACCTTTATAATGCTTGATAACAGGTATCCTGGAAAAATTAGAAATAAATCTTATAAGGCTTTCCCCGCCTCTAGGTATTACCAAGTCTATATAATCATCAAGAGTAAGTATGAACTTTAAAGCTTCTCTGTCGGTCAGTGGAATCATGTTTATACAGTTTGGATCAAAGCCACATTCATCTATAGCTCTCTTAATTATATCTACAATTAAGATATTTGTTCTAAAGCATTCAGAGCCACCTCTTAGTATTGTTGCATTACCAGATTTTATACATAGGACTGCTGCATCAGAAGTTACATTTGGCCTCGACTCGTAAACTATAGCTATAACGCCGAGTGGTATTGATTGCTTAAATACTTTCAAGCCATTTGGTCTTCTATCAAGAATTTCCCTTTTTCCAACAGGATCATCTAACAATATTACATCTTTAATATTTTGCCTCATCTGCTCTATCTTCTTTTCATCAAGGGTCATCCTTTCGATAAAAGCTTCAGTTAGATCCTTACCTTGAATGGAAGCAATATCTTCCTTGTTGGCTTCAAGGATTAGCTCTCTAGATAGATCTAGACCCAAGACAATCTTGCTTAGAATATTATTTTTTTCTTCACTCGAGGCTTTAGCTATTCCTAGAGATGCGACTCGAGTGGACTTTGCTAAATTTTCAATATCTAATTTAATTTTATCATTCAACATATATTGCTCTTTTTTTTTATAATAAATCAACCTATTTACAAGGTCAAAGTTTCTTGAGTATATTAAAGGTGGAATTAAAAACCAAGAAAGGGAGAAAAAGATGCAAAAAACACTTTCTATAATAAAACCTGATGGAGTACAGAAAAAATTAATTGGAACAATACTTAATAGATTTGAAAAGAACGGATTTAAAATTGTAAATCTTAAATATCTATCTTTAACCAATGATCAAGCTGGAGAATTTTACAACATGCATAAAGAAATGTCTTTTTATGCTGACTTAGTTAAGTTTATGACTTCCGGACCCTGCGTTCCCTTTGTAATAGAAGGTGAAAATGCAATACTAAGAGTTCGTGAACTAATGGGAGCTACGAATCCTAGCGAAGCTGACAAAGGTACAATTAGAGCAGATTTTGCCGAATCTATTGATAAAAATATAATTCATGGTTCTGATTCGCAAGAGTCGGCTGAAAGAGAAATCTTATTCTTTTTTGGCTAAGAAGTATAAGAGCTCAATTCTTTCAAGAAAGAATTTGCCAACTCCAGCCTCATAGAGTTTTGATTAGTATTAGAAAGCTCTAATAAATTACCCACTTCAATACTTGAGTCACCACAAGGTTCAATCAAAGAAAAGCTATTTAAGTCACATTTTATATTTAATGAGAGACCATGGAGTGTTACTCCCTTTTTAATAGCTATCCCCATAGAAGAGACCTTCTTGTTCTTGACCCATAAGCCTGGCTTTTTTGGGTATCTTGATGAATTAATACCCTTAGATTTTAGAAATTTAATCAGAAAATTGTGCAAAATATCAACATAATCTCTCAACTTTATATCTAATTTTTTAATATTAATTATCGGATAGATAATTTCCTGACCGTTTCCATGAAAAGTCACGTCTCCACCACGAGAAGATTTTACAATTGAAATATCTTTATAATTTTTGTCTTTAGTAAAACGACCGCAGGTAAACACTTCATCGTACTGTAAAAAGACGATATATCCCGATAGATTTTGGCTAACCACTTGATCATGTAAATCTAAATGTATTTCTTCAAAACTTTTATAGTCTTGAGGATGTTCAAATTTTTTTATAACAATTTCATTTATCACTTTATGAAGTTATTATAACAATAATTATGAGAAGTGTGAAAATTACTGCTGAAGAGTTTCTCGATAATGAAAGTGCACTAACTATCAAAATTATTGACCCAAATGGCTATTATCTTGATTTAATTAAGGAGATTTTAGAATCAAAATATCCGGACAACTTAGAGAATATTTCTTATTTTGACTTTTCAAAAAATAAGAATCCTGATGACTTAATAAACATTTTTAATACATATCCTTATTTTGCTAAATTTAGATATGTAGTCATAAGTGGGATAAAATCTAAAGATTCAGAAACAATAGATAAGATTAGTGAATACATTCCAAATCCAATGCCTACTACTAAGCACCTATTTCTACTAGAAGATAGTAAGATAAAAATTGACTGTGAGTATGAAACAAAAGATGACAACTCCGAAATCGAAACTATAAAATTTATTGAAAACCAACTCAAAGAAAAGAATTTAACTTTAAAAGAGGCAGAAATTAAGAGTCTTGCAGAGAAGACTAAAAACAAACTATCAATTCAATCTTACATAGAAAAACTCGACAATCTCAATAATAGCGGCTCACTGAGCCAGAACTTAATAGAGGATTTACTCAAAGACCAAATCAATGATTCTTTTAAAGAGTCATATGATCTTATAACTTATATAAACAAAAAGAATCTAGCAAAATGCTTAGTGGAAGTCCAAAAGACTAGATTTAAAGAAAATATATTCCTTGAAATATCAAGAATTACTTGGAGATTTAGGACTTACCTTAAAATTAAAAGTTTAAAAAATGCATCTTACTCAAAGGAAGAAATAATTAAATCTACTAAGATATCAAAATATCAATACAAATACTTTGATCAAGAGGTAATGAAAAAAACTACTGATGAAATTCTCAACGCTTTAAGAACTCTGAAGAATGTCGATTCAATGCTTAAAAGAACAGATTTGAATCATGACAATATAATACTTCACTTATTTAAAAAACTCTGTGGGAACTAAGAAAGCTTAGAAATTCTGGAAATATTTCTAGAAGCATTTTTTTTGTGAATTACTCCTTTAGATGCAGCCTTATGATAAGCAGAGACAACTTTTCTTAAAAGTTCATCCTTATTATCAGAGCCTGATTCAACAGAATCCTTATAGAGTTTCAACTTTGTTTTCAAGCCGGTTAAAACAGATTTATTTCTCAACCTTCTTTTTACGTCTTGCCTAACTCTTTTCTTTGCTGAATTACTTTTGTTTGCCATAATGAATTGTTAATTCTCCTAGTTTTATCATTTTTGTCAAACATTTATTTTATTTATCAAAAAATAAAGTATCATTGTTTCATGAAGTTCTTTCTTGATAGTGCAAATTTAAAAGAAATTAAAGAGGCCTCTGATTTAGGTCTACTTGACGGCGTGACTACGAATCCTTCTCTGGTCGCAAAAGAAAATAAGCAAAAAGACTTCAAAAGTACGATAAAGCAAATATGTAAGATTGCGAAAGGTCCTGTAAGCGCAGAAGTAATATCAACCGATTTTGAATCAATGAAAAAAGAAGCTTTGATACTTTCAAAAATTGATAAAAATGTAGTTATAAAGCTTCCAATGACTATTGATGGGATTAAAGCTACAAAATTTCTTTCAAAGAAAAAAATTCCTGTCAATGTGACACTAATCTTTAGTGCTTCACAAGCATTAATTGCGGCTAAAGCAGGGGCTGCCTATGTAAGTCCATTTGTAGGTAGGCTTGATGATATATCATCTAATGGGATGAACTTAATAAGTGAAATATCAGACATTTTCATTAATTACGGTTTTGCAACAGAGATCCTTGTTGCCAGCATTAGAAACCCCATACACATAGTTGATTCTGCAAGATTAGGTGCAGATGTTGCAACTCTACCATTCAAAGTCCTTTTGCAGCTATTTAAACATCCTTTAACTGATATAGGGCTAGACAATTTCTTAAAAGACTGGAACAAGAAGTAAGCTAGTTTTGACAAAATATTAAATATTCAGTATTCCCTTTAGCTCCCTTAATTGGAGATTCTATTGGTGCTTTTACATTTGAATAAAAGCCTTGAAGAAACTTTGTGACTTTAGATACGGCTTCTTTTCTGTACTTATCCTCCCTTACTATTCCATTTTTTCCAATCTTATCCCGAGATAGCTCGAATTGAGGCTTAATTAAGCCTATAAAAGCATTTCTCTTAGAGGTGAATTCACTGAAGAAATTATCAAACTTAGTTATAGAAATAAAAGAAACATCCATAACAATTAAATCAATATCATCTTCAATCATGACCCTAGTTAGATACCTAGCATTTGTTTTTTCTAGATTTATCACTTTAGGATTATTCCTTAATTTAAAATCTAATTGACCATACCCAACATCTACCGAAAAAACTTTTTCTGCCTTTTTTCTAAGTAAACAATCTGTGAAACCACCGGTAGAGGCTCCGATATCCAGGCAAGTACTATTCTCTATTGTTAGATTAAAGACCTCAAGGGCTTTTTCTAGCTTAAGGCCTCCTCTACTTACAAAGTTATCTTTTAATAATTTAATATCAATCGAAGAATTAACATCGATTAGCTTCGATGAAACAAGCTCCTTTTGATCGTTGACAAATACCTCTCCGGACAGAATATGAACCTGAGCCCTAGTCCTAGAAGAGAAAATTTCTCTTTCCACTAATAATAAATCAAGTCTCTTCTTCATAAAATAAACCTATTACTAAGTTAATTATATAAAGTATTCTAAATTCTATTATGAATCAAACTAGAGATAATATTAATGTATCTTGCTGTATTATTATAAACAAAAGCAAGATTCTGATATTAAGACGAAAACATAAGGGTCCAAGAGATGGTTTATGGGAATTTCCAGGTGGAAAACAAGAGAATGAGACGTCAGAAGAATGTGCTATTAGAGAAACATTTGAAGAAATTGAGTACAAGATAGATGAAATCAGATTTCTAGCAAAAGTAAGGGAAGAATATAAAGATACGAACATAGAGTTAACTGCATTTTTAGCCTTTTCAGATACCAGATTCCGACCTAGTCTTAAAGTGCACGATGATTACAAATGGGAGCAATCAACCGAGCTTCATAAATACCCTTTTCCTGAAGCAAATAAAAAAGTAATAGATTTATTAATAAAGGATGGTTACTAATTATTTGGGAATCTTTCAGAGCATCTTCATCTTATGGTAAGGTAATTATCAAATATTATTAGAATAGTCTTTTGGAGGATAAAATGGATTTTAAAGATAAAGTAATAATTATTACAGGTGGTGGAACAGGAATAGGAAGAGCCACATGCATTGAACTAGCAAAAACGGGTATCAAGCAAGTAATAGGAAATAGAAATGAAGAAAAAGGTAATGAGGTTGTAGAAATAATAAGAAAAAATGGTGGTGAGGCTGAATTCATCAGAACAGATGTTTCAAAGGCAGAGGATGTAAAAAACTTAGTAGACTTTACTTTAAATAAGTTCGGTCAATTCCAATATGCATTTAATAACTCTGGACTTCTTGGTGATGTAGAGCCATTGGCCACACAAAAGCCAGAAGATTCGTCTTATATAGTAGATGTAAATATCAAAGGAGTTATTTACTGTATGCATTATCAAATACAGGAAATGTTAAAATATGCGGCACCAGACAATCCGTGTAGCATAGTCAACAATAGCTCAATTCTCTCACATGCATCCTATGGCGGTCTAACTGTTTACTCTGCTACAAAACATGCCGTTTCTGGTCTAACGAAAGGAGCCGCCTTGGAGCTTGCTCAATCAGACATTAGAGTCAATGCTGTTGGTCCAGGACCTATAAGGACCCCTATGCTAGAAAATCCAACTGATGGGCACCCTGAGCAATTTGGTGGAATGGTTCCTATGAATAGGATAGGTGAACCGAAAGAAATAAGTGATGCTGTTCAATGGCTGCTTTCAGAAAAATCAAGCTATGTAACAGGCCACACCTTAATGATAGATGGTGGTTTCTGTTCTCAATAAAATTAGTTGAGTGGTAAATTTAATAGATTTAAATAACGATGGTTATACAAAAGTTGCCATACCAATGATCAATATATTATTTTTGACTACGATAAAGAAATGAATATCTTATTATTATATGTTTTTCTAGACGTAGTTGCTTTTAGCTCTATTCTAATTGCTGTTTTACCCTTCCATGCTAAGATGCTTGGTGCGGGGCCATTTTTGGTTACGATATATATATCGGTCTTCTCTTTTATACAGTTTTTTGTATCACCCCTTTTAGGCAAATTATCTGATAGGTTTGGAAGAAAACCTCTTTTAGTCTCTTCATCAATAGCCGACTTTATGTCACATATCGTAATGGCGGTAGCAAACACATTGCCACTACTTTTTGTATCAAGACTAATAGCGGGATTGTTTTCATGTAACCTGTCGGTGGGATCCGCACTAGTATCGGACATGACTAATTCAAATGAAAGGACAAAATACATCGGAAGATACAATTCTGCCTACAGCCTTGGCTTTGTAATTGGGCCCCTTGTAGGTGGTTATTTAGCAGGTTCTGATAGCTTAAATCCAATTTATTTTAATTCATCTATCTTTGCAGCTTCAATAAATATAATAAATATATTTATACTATTATTTTTCTTAAAGCCACCATCTAATATCAGCAAAGATTCCAACAAAGGAGTCAGTGTTAAAAAAGAAACAATTATGTCTCTTTTAAAATATAAAAACTTAAGCTATCTTTTTGTCTTATATTTCCTAGTTAACTTCGTCTTCTCAGGACTTAACGGAATTTTTGCACTTTGGTCAGAAGCTAAATTCGAATGGGGACCACAGCAAATAGGGATAATGATGTCTTTCGTAGGCTTACTTTTAGCCTTCCATCAAGCAGTAACAATTAATTATTTCATAAAGAAATTAAATGAAAAAAGGACTATATTTATTTCCATTCTCTTTATTTTTATTGGAATTTTAAGCTTAACTCTTTCGTCAAACTACTTGATTCTCTCTATTTCAATATTTTTCTGCACTATGGGAATAGGTCTCTTGAACCCAACAATCAACAGCTTGCTAAGTATGAGCTCAGATAAAAATCAAACCGGATCGTTGCTCAGCATCAATCAATCTGGTCTAAGTATAGCAAGGTTTACTAGTCAGCCCTTTTCAGGTTTTTTCTTTCAAAGCTTTAGTGCGAATACCCCACTCTATATTGGATTGTTTATTCTCTTTCTAATCAAGATTATTTACTATAAAAAACTCGTTAAGGATTAATAGATTGACTTTCTTTAGTACTGTCAATCCTATAGAATGAAACAACTGCTGCTACGTGTTGAAACAACGCGTTGTGTTCATCCTTCAGAATATTCATGATTTTATCACCCTCATCTAACATATTATTCTGGAAGCAAGTAGCCGCGGTGATAGGATAAAGTTGATAAAAGTCTGGCTTCACCCTTAATGCAACACCGAAAGACCTAATAGAGTTTGTTAACTCTCCTAAGCCTTTATAAGAAAGGCCTAAAAGATAATTTTTTTCAAATTTAGACTTTTTATCATCTAATTTAGAGAAAATTTCGATCGAGGTTCTAAAGAAACTCTGCTCTAAACATTTAGATCCTATTTGGACTATGGCAGCACTATCCGGGGGGATTACATTACTAATCTTAGTATATAGTTCCTGAGCTTTTTCTCTTTGATTCAGACTATAAAAACAAGTAGCCTCAATTAGCATTTTATCAAAGCCGTAAGGACTATCGTGCGAAATGGATTCTAAGCATTTTAAGGATTCTTTAAATCTTCTAGCCTGAATAAGAGTTAAAGACTTATTGATTAAAGCATCGAAATTCGATGGATTCTGATCTAAAACTTCATCATATACTTCAAGAGCCTTTTTAGTATCACCCATCTTTAAGAGGTCAAATGCTTTTTTTAAATTGTCATCTTGGCTTAGTTCTTCTACCATAGCTTAAAAATAACATATTTTATAACTGAATATTAAATTTAAAAAGTATAAAAACTCTTTAAATATATTACTTCAAATTTTTCTTCTGAGAAAGTAGAAAATTCTTTATTATCCACTAATATTGAATTCCAAAAATCGAAGAACTCTTTCCTGGGGTAGCCCCAAGGTGTCACTTTAGATTTTGGAAAAATTAACAAGAATCCTTTCTCTACTTTTGAATTTAGAAAGCTCTTGTATTCTTTCTGATTATAGATATTAGTAGTAAAGCTGAAGAAGTTATCTGGCGTAATCCCAAGTTCAAAATACTGAATATATGAGCCTGCTCCATAGAATAGAACTTTATCTCTCCCTACCAACAACCTTCTTAATTCTTCAATTTGTCGGATATCAGTATTAATTCTTCTAGCTTTAAACATGGAATTAGATTTTATGAATCTATACTGATTATTAAGTATTGTTGGAACACCATACTTGTTAAATGCAAGAGGGAACAACAATAGAAGAACTGGAACTAACCTTAGAATCTTAAACTGTAAAGCTGGCTTAAAAAGATTAGATAAATATTTGGAATTTAAATCTATATAAATAAAAAGAAGTATTATAAAAGAGGTACTAACACTAATAAATGAAAGCATAGTATTTTTATAAAAACAAAATGTAAAATTAGCAATTGTTAAAAATATTAAGAATATATATAGCTCCAACTTTCTTTTATCTATTCTTGAAACATTTAAGGAGATCTTGGAAGCTAGTAGACCAATCAACAGGATAGAAAGCCAAATTATAGAAAAAGGTTGTATCTTGTTTGATTGAATTGAATACTTTAAAAATTCCTTGGTACCAATATTTTCTCCAAAAGAGTAAACAGTAGAATAGACTAGTATCAAAACTAATAAGAAAAGACCTAATCTTAGTAAATTACTTTTTAACCACAAGGAAAGAGTCTTCAATAGGCCTTGCTCCTCTTCAAATATTCTAAGAATTATAAGAGTCAAAAAGTATGCTACGAAATACAAAATACCCATATTAAAAGACACTACTAGGACGAACAATAAGGAAAAAAATAATGCTTTGGATCTAATTCCATAGATTGCTGCAAGAAGGATTAACGGCAACCATAAATCTGCTCTTAAAGGAGAATATTGAGGAAAAACAGACCCAAATTTCATATCTATTAAATAGAACCTTAAAAAGATTACGGAAAAAACTGCCAATGAAAACACATACTTGTGGTTTATTAAATATTTTAATATTTTATAAACCCCTAAAAGATATATAAAAAGTATAATATTTAGAAAAATATAGAAATTATAAATTTCGAAATTTAACTTTGTCCAAAGCGCTAATAAAATTGGTATTAATAAATCATATTGAAAATATATTTTACTAAAATCCACTTTATCTAAAATTCCTAATGTAGGAATAGCAAAAAATTCAAAATCATACTGTTGTAAAAATCCAACAGGAACAATAGCACAGAAGAAAATCAAGATGGTATATGCAAAAAGAGTTCTAGATGAACTATTGTTTGAAATAGAAATATTAAAAAGAGCAATGAAGACAAGTATGAACAGCCATGACTTGAAGTCATCAAAGACATACTCTTTGAATTGCCAATAAAATCCTGAAGTATTAAAATTGCTTACTATCCATATCAGTAAGAAAATAATTAAGAACAAGAAAGATAAATTTTCTCTTATTCTTTTATTATCTTTTAGAAAGAATAGGATATTCTTCTTAATTAAATATAGGTTTAATATTACATAGAGAAGTATAAATACCGTTAGTAGCACAGGCTCTATACCAGTATTTCCAAGTGACCAGTAATTATTATAGGCTGGAAAGTAACTTGGTGGTGGAGTCTCACTTAATGGGTAATTTACTACTTCAGGAAAAAAAGTAAAAAGAAGATAGATAGGCAAAAGAAGTAGGATAGGATAGTAAATCAGTGCGATAGAAGATTTCTTTTCATTGCGCACTTTCATCTCACAATTATAGTCATATAATAACAAAAAGTACTTACTAATATAATTTAAATTTGTTTTTTCTTATCTCAGGGTTAGAATAGAAAATATTAAATTAGGTTAGAAGATTAATGGAAAAAAAAATAATCATATTGTCTGGTGGGTTTGACCCTATACATTCAGGACATATAACTATGTTCGAAGAAGCAAGAGAGCTAGGAAGTATAGTTGTACTTCTTAATTCAGATGAATGGCTTATTAGAAAAAAAGGAAGCTTCTTCATGGACTGGAAAGATAGAGAGTCTGTCGCTAAAAATATTTCAGGAGTAATAGATGTTCTTCATTTCAATGACGATGATGGAACAGCGGTATCAGGGATTATTGATGTAACAAAAAAATATCCTGGGTATGAAGTGTCTTTTGCAAATGGTGGGGATAGAAACAAGCAGACGACGCCAGAAACAAAATTCTGTTCTGAAAATGGAGTAAATGAAATCTTCAATGTTGGCGGTGGAAAGACTCAATCTTCGAGCAATATTCTAGATAAATGGAGAGACTCACCAATGCCTCGTCCCTGGGGTGAATGGCATTCCTATAGAGAGTTTGATATAGATAACGCTAAGGCTAAGTTG
>CAJIYY010000060.1 GCA_905181755.1 Candidatus Dadabacteria bacterium UBA1144 | reverse complement strand
AAATAAGCACCCCATGTCAAGTTACCGTTATTAATGATTACAGCAGCAGCTAAATAATCAACTGTCTGTCCGTTTCCATTAAATAATGCAAAAGAATCGCCTTGAGTAGTTGCAGCGCCACCATAAGTGTCAGAACCACCACCAAGATAATCAGAAACTAAAACTAAAGTAGTTGCACCAAGTGGTGTTGCATACCCTTTTAGCCATAGTAAACGATCTACGTTGAAACCAGCATCTGAATATGGATCGTGTCCGCCGTTAGCGTAAAGTCCCATAGCAAAATCAAATGGCTGTCTTCCGATTCTTACGAATCCTTTATCACCTAAGTTAATATCTGCATGCATAAATTTAACAGAGAAAGAACCATAATCAGCAGAGACTGCGTCGTCTCCCCATAGTAATGTTCCGTTGAACCTATCAGTATATCTTAGGTCATCTTGAACTACACCACCGCTTTCAGAACCATCGGAATCTTCTCCAAACAGTCCAGCAGTAGCACCACCAGCGATAGCGTTACTTAGAACATCGATTGAAGCTCTAATTGTAACAGCGTCACTTAAAACAAGTTGTGGTGTAAGACGAAGAGTCATGTCAGCGAAATGAATGTTTTCACCGGTTGCATCTCCATCAAGACCAGTAATGTTGTTACTAAGTTCGCCTGGTGTCAAGATATTGTGAAATGTTGCGTTATGGAGTGTTCTCCATCTAAAACGCATAAAACTTGGGAATCCACCAAGACTTAATTCAACCGCAAAAGACGGAAGAGCTAAGCCTAAAGCAAATACCAAAGCAAGTACATATTTCATAATACGCATAAACCTTTACCTCCTATGTAAAGTTACCCCAAATTTAACACATTTTATGGGTACAAGTCAATTAATTTTATTCATATTTAATAATGGTTTTAGTATCTCTAGTAATGTCTTATTTAAAATTTAATAAAATATAAAAATTCTAGTCAAAAGGCTGTTAACTAGCTTGTTAATCAAAGATTTTACCCGGATTCATAATATTATTCGGATCGATGGTTTTCTTTAGAGATTTCATTAAATTCAAAGAGGTTGGATGCTCCAAAAGAAGATATTCTTTCTTATTAAGCCCAATACCATGCTCACCGGTAACGGTTCCACCCAAATCTAGGGTTTTTTTCACCAATTTATCACTAAAATTACGTATAATTTTAAAATCTTCCTTATTTTGTGGATCATAAAGAACGGTAACATGAAAATTTCCATCCCCAACATGACCAATAATTGGTGCTTTTAAACTTAGGTCTTGTATTTCTTTTTCTGCGAACCTAATGCACTCAGCTAAATTTGTAATGGGCACACAAGCATCTGTAGCATAAACTCTAGCATTTGCCTTTAAAGCCTTAACTGACCAATAAACATCATGTCTGGCCTTCCACAACTTATTTCTTTCTTTAAAATCTTTAGACCATTTGAATTTAAAACCGTCATTTCCTTCAGATATTTCTTTGCAATTCTCAATTGATTCTATGTTCCCTTTTTCAGTGCCATGAAACTCAAAAAAGAGTGTTGGACTTACTTGAAGATCTGACAAATTAGAGAAATTAATACTAATCTCCATCTGGTCTGCATTTAAAAGCTCAATTCTTGCGATAGGAACTCCGAACTGAATTATCTCCTTGGCTGAATTAACGGCATCATCAAGACTTTTAAAATGGCATATACCGCTAATTATGCTCTCTGGAATTGGATTAAGTCTTAATTGAATTTCAGTGATAATCCCTAATGTCCCCTCCGATCCTATGAATAATCCTGTTAAATTATATCCAGAAGAAGTTTTTTTTGATCTTCCTCCTGTTTTAATAATTTCACCAGTTGGTAAAACAATAGTAAAACCTAAAACATTAGTTCTCATTGTGCCATAACGAACTGCCATAGTGCCCGACGCAGAAGTTGCACACATGCCTCCGATAGAAGCGTCAGCCCCCGGGTCAATAGGAAAAAAAACACCTTGATCTTTTAAGTAATTATTAAGCTGTATTCTTGTAACTGAGGCTTGAACTCTACAGTCAAAATCATCTTTATTAACTTCTATGATCTTATTAAGATTTTCCAGACTTATTGAGATTCCTTCTTTAATTCCAACGACTTGACCTTCCAATGAAGTACCCGCACCAAATGGGACAACGGGAATTTTAAAGTTATTACAAATTTTGAGTATTTCAGATATTTCTTCAGTTGTATTAGGAAAAGCGACCCCCAATGGGAGAACTGGGTCAAATATGTCTTCACCTTTAGAATAATTTGACCTAACACTTTCAGAATCAGAAAATCTATCTCCAAGCAATTCATTAAGTTCATCTACAAAGTCTTTATCCATAGATCATAATTATAAACTGTTAAAAAAATAAATGTGTACTACAGTTTTTCTATTTCTTCGCCGCCCATCCAAGTAGGTCTTTTGTCCCAAGTGCTTCCTAACCATGAGCAACCCTGAATAGATGAAAGAAGAAAAATTGATAAAACAAAGACTTTTATAAATTTTTTCAAAATGGCCTCCAATTTCTTTATATACTAATTCCCAGAAAAAAAAGAGCAAGTTAATTAAAGCTTCTTATTTGCAAGATAATCTTGTCTTTTAAAATCTAAGCTGTACTTGAACTCTAAGGGTTCTTGTCTGTTTATCGTCACCTATTTTTTGCTGCTCGTTGATATGTCCGTAATCAGTATTAATCTTCAAGTTATGTCCAACAAAATATTTTGAAACCTGATATGTATGCTCGAAAACTTTATCATCTTTTTGATCAGAATTATCTCTTACACCATACCTGTAGCCTGCAACCCAACCCTTTGCAACATGGTAACTGCCTTGAATTCTAGTCCAATCTAAACTTTCCCTACCGTTACCCAGGACTGATTCATTTCCAGTAAGTGTTGTATGTTCGAACTCGCCAGAAAAGCCTCTATATTTAAATGCCCCATCATAAGTCGTTGATGTAATATCCAAATAAGTAATACCTGTTAGTTGTGTTTTTCCGTTCAAACTATAGGCTGTGGAAATATCTTTAATTCTATCATCAAGCTTACCGCTATGATCCAAGGCTGACACTCCATCTTCCTCTTTAAAAGCAGAGCCGGTGTAGTTAACATTCAGGCCATTCCACCATAGTTGTGAAGCCCCTAATCTAAGCTTCATTTCAGTTGATTTCTCAAGGTCTGCTTGACCGTATTTCATTTTACCAAATGGTGTCAATTCAACTCTTGTTAAATAGATCTTGTCCCATACATCTGCTTGAGAAGCATCTCTAGCGTTATTCCCACCTAGCCCGGCTCCCAAAAAGCCAATAACCTTAAATTTTTCATTTGGCATTGTTGCTTCTAGTTTAATACCGTGATCTCTTTGAAATCCTAGATGCTTTGAAGACTTGTCTACAAAAGTTAAGCTACTTGATGAAGTTTGCTCTTCTAAAGTATGAGGAATCTTCATTTGACCAACTGTAACTTTTAAAACCTTTCCAGCTTTATATCCAAAATATGCATCACTAAGACCTACATCATCAGTACCACCACATCCTGTACCGTTTTTATCTGAGCAAATTACATACTTATAAAAAATGTTTGGACTGTATGCATAGCCAGAAAAAGCTAGCTGAAATCTTCTTGTTTGCCAGTCATGACTTGTACCCTCGGATCCATCTGCACTTGTAGAACCTCTTTTCTCTTGGTTCTTTTCAGCGCTATCAAA
>CAJIYY010000059.1 GCA_905181755.1 Candidatus Dadabacteria bacterium UBA1144 | reverse complement strand
AAAGTATTGACACTAAATAAAGAAATCTCACTACTTAAAACAACTTCCTAATTGATCTTGCAGCTTGTTGAATTCTTTGTTCGTTCTCTATTAATGCGAACCTTACATACTCATCACCACTTTTACCAAAACCAATACCAGGAGAAACCGCCACCCTACACTCTTTTATCAATTTCTTTGAAAACTCCAAGGATCCCAATTCCAAAAATCTATCGGGAATTTTTGCCCAAACAAACATTGTCGCCTTTGGTGGTTCAATTTCCCATCCTATTTTGCCCAATCCATCTATAAGCCTATTCCGCCTTACTTTATAGTTTTCTGCTATCTCATGAACGCAGTCTTGAGTACCGTTAAGTGCAGTAATTGCAGAAATCTGAATTGGCTGAAAGATTCCATAATCAAGATAGCTTTTAACTCTTTTTAATGCCGAAATTACTTCGCTATTGCCACACATAAATCCTACTCGCCATCCTGCCATATTATAGCTCTTGGAAAGTGAAAACGATTCAACCCCAACATCCATTGATCCAGTCGCCTGAAGAAAACTTGGAGCCTTGTAACCGTCAAAGCAGATATCAGCGTAAGCAAAATCATGAATAACGATTACAGAGTATTTCTTTGCAAGTGCTACAACTTTTTCAAAGAAGTCTAGCTCAACAGTCTGGGTAGTTGGGTTACTGGGGAACGAGATGATTAAAGCTTTTGGTTTAGGGTTTGAGTTTAAACCTTTTTCAATATTTTCTAATAATTTTAGATCATCAATGGAATTATATTCTTTAATGTTACCCCTTGCTATTAAAACTGAAAAACTGTGAATAGGATAACAAGGATCCGGAACCAATACTGTCTCTCCAGGTGCAAGCAGTGAAATCATAAGATGAGACAAACCTTCTTTGGAACCTATAGTTACAATTGATTCAGTTTCTGGATCAATATCAACATCATAGTTTCTCTTGTACCAATTACTTATCGCTAATCTCAGCTTGGGTAATCCCGCAGAAACAGAGTACCTATGATTTCGCCCTTGAACTGCAGATTCTAATAACTTTTCAATTATATGCCTTGGAGTTGGTTGATCCGGATTTCCCATCCCAAAATCAATAATATCTTCACCTCTACTTCTTGCTTGAGACTTAAGTTCATTTACAGAAGAAAATACATACTGTGGCAATTTAGATAAGAGAGAGAAGTTTTCACTATTAATAGACATGTTTTTTAAATATAATAATGCTATATATAAAATTGTAAATGATTAAGGAAGGATATTGAGAAAAACAGTTCAAGACTTACAGTCAATGAAGGCCAACAAAGAACCCATTGTTGCACTCACTGCTTACGATTTTCAAACTGCATCAATAATAGATAGCTCCTGCGACTTCATTCTTGTAGGAGACTCCCTTGGGAATGTTTTCCAGGGAGAAGAAACAACTTTAGGCGTAACTGTTGAAGACATGGTCTATCATGGAGCTTCGGTCTCTAAAGGAGTTAGCAATGCTCATCTATGCATTGATATGCCCTTTATGTCTTATCAAGCATCCACAGAAGAAGCGTTAAAAAATGCTGGACATATAATTAAAGCTACAAAAGCTCAGTCTGTTAAAATGGAAATAAGTTTCGATTCACTCATAACTATTCAAAAATTAGCAAATGCGGGAATTCCAGTGGTTGCTCATGTAGGACTTTGCCCTCAGTCTTTCAATATCTATGGAGGTTACAAAAAACAAGGCAAGAATAAGTCAGACCAAGATTATATTCTCTCTCTTTCGAAAGAAGCTGAACAACATGGTGCTTCGCTAATTGTGATTGAGGGAGTTCCTGAGAATTTAGCATCAAAGATTACGAAGATGTTAAATATACCTACGATAGGAATAGGAGCCGGAAAAAAATGTGACGGACAAATACTAGTCACTGAAGATATGCTTGGAATAACTCCTCCGCCTTATCCTTCGTTTGTAAAAAACTATTCTAATATGAGGGCTCTAATTAAGAAGTCTGCTAATGCCTATAGAAATGAGGTCAAAAAAAATAAATTCCCTTAAAGTAATTACTTCTTTAAAAGAAATGCAGAAAATTTGTCTGAATCTGAGAAAGACGGATAGCAAGAAAATCTCGCTAATTCCAACAATGGGAGCACTCCATGACGGCCACTTAGGATTAATTAAAAAAGCAAAGAAAAAAAAGTCTACAATAATAGTAACCATATTTGTAAACCCCAAACAATTCAATGATAAAAAAGATTTGGTTAAATACCCAAAAACATTTGTACAAGACTTAGATAAATTAGAAAGAATGGACGTTGACTATCTGTTTGCTCCAAGAACAAAGGATATATATCCTGATGATTTTCAAACAAAGGTAGTAGTTAAGAATCTGAAAAATCACCTTTGCGGTTTGTCTCGAGATGGACATTTTGACGGCGTGACTTCCGTAGTTCTAAAAATCTTCAATATAACACTACCTGATTATGCTTTTTTTGGTGAAAAAGATCTGCAGCAGCTAATAATAATACGGCAGATGACAAAAGACCTTAACCTTCCTATTCAGATTATCTCCCATCCAATAGTAAGAGAGAAAGACGGTCTAGCTATGAGCTCTAGAAATATTAGGTTAAGTAAGAAAGAAAGAACTATTGCTCCATTTATATACAGAGGACTAGTGGAGGCTAAAAAAGAGTTCAAGAAAAACAACAACAGGTCCGCATCACAAGTAACTAAAGATTTAAGGCAATACTTACTAAAGAATAATATAAATAAGATAGAATATATTAAAATTATTGACTCATCTGATATCAGTTACCCTAAAAGGCCTTCTTTAAAAAATTATATAGTTATAGCAGTTCAAATTGGATCAATAAGATTAATAGACAATCTAAAATTATAATTTAAAATACTTGTTGTGAATCTTACAATGCTTAAGTCAAAAATTCATCGAGCTACTGTTACAGAAGCTAACCTTTACTATGAAGGTAGTATAACTATTGATAAGTCTTTAATGGAGGCAGCAAACATCCTTGCTTATGAGCAAGTACATATTTTTAATTTAACAAATGCAGAAAGATTCTTAACCTATGTTATTGAAGGAGAACGAGATTCCGGCGTAATATGCACAAATGGAGCGGCAGCTCACTGTGCCAGAAAAGGGGACACATTGATAATTGTTTCGTTTGCTCAAATGGAACCCAAAGAAGCTTTGTCTCATAAGCCTGAACTAGTTTATGTGAATACCAAGAATGTCCAAGTTGGAGCTGAATTAATTGATGGAAAACTTGTAAAACTTCTTGGCTAAGAAATTAACTAATTTACTTAAATTAAAATAGAAAATTAAGTGGAGTAGTATAAGATCTTCGAATTATTGCGTTTTTTTCTCTATTTTGTTGACTTAATTTTCTATAAAAGTTATAAATAGTTCAATTCAAGAAAAAGGAAAAAAATGAAAGCAATCATTCTAGCTGCCGGTAAAGGACAGAGGCTACAACCTTTTACTGATCAAATACCCAAATGTCTTCTGACTCTTGATAGTCAAACTATACTTGAACATCAAATTAATCATCTAAAGTCATGCGATGTTGACGAAGTTAACGTTGTAGTGGGTTTTGCTAGCAATAAGGTTGAGGAGTTCCTAGGTAACTATGATTCACTAGGAATAAAAATTAATACAATATATAACCCTTTTTGGGAAACAACTAATAGCCTTTTTTCTCTTTGGGCAGCAAGGTTTCAACTTAATTCTGATGTTGTCCTGCTTAATGGGGATGACGTATTTGAACTGAAAGTTCTGAATCAAATCTTATCAAACAAAGATGATATTTGCATACCATACAAAGTTAAAGAAGAGTACGTTGCTGAAGATATGAAAATTAAGATTAAAGATGGGTACCTTTCTGCAATAGGAAAAAATATTAAAGATGCATCTGGTGAATCAGTGGGAGTAAGAGTATTTAGGAACGAAGGTGTGGAAATTTTAAAAAGATCACTTGAAAAAGAGATAAGAACAGAGAACTTTAATCTTAAGTGGTATGCCTCAAGTATAGACAGGATACTCCAACGTGGGCATAAAATTAAAACTTTAAATATTAACAACTTATATTGGCATGATGTTGATTACCCAAACGATTTAGACAATGCTAAATTAAATATAAATCTCATATCATCAAAGAAAAAGGCTTCCAAACTTAAAATAGTATAGAAATAACATGCTACCAGTTATTTTATCAAATGGGCTAGGAATAGATTCAGAAGAACTAGAGCTCTTTATAGATGAAAAAATAGCAGACTTAACCCTAGCTGAAAGAATACTTTTAATTCTAGCATCTGAGGGATTCGACGAGGCCTTCTTAGTGGCCGATATTCCAAAGATAAGTTTTAATCGTCTTAATAAGAAATTTCCTGAATTTAAGATACATCAATCAAACAGCTTAACTAAAATTCCTCGAGAAACTGACATATTGATTCTTCAGAATAATGTTGTTATCAATAAGAAGCAATTCCAGTCAACATTGAAGAGTATTAGTAATACTCAAGAATCTGTAGTAATTGGTCAATTAAAAAACTGTGGAATAATTTTCATGAAAGGGTCACCTTCTGATAATCTAGATTTTCAAAGAAAGACTATAAAGGATCTATGTGCCAACTTTAAAAGAATTATTCCTGAGGACCTTCCGATAAAGTTAGAAGTAGATCAAGTTAAGTCCAACGTTGGCAGAGATTTTCTTTTTGATCATATAAGTAAAAACGTAAGTGGCTGGTTTTCTAAAAGAATTAATAGTAAAATCTCAATTCCGATAAGTAAGTTGCTTATAAAGACACCTATTCATCCCAATCTCATAACTTTTATCGTAGGGCTAATTGGTATATCTTGTGGAATCTTTTATGCGTTAAAGATGCCTTTGATTGGGGCTCTAATACTTCAAGCTGCAACCATACTAGACAGATGTGATGGAGAGGTTGCCAGAATTAAATTAAGAGAATCTAAGTTTGGTCAATGGTTCGATACAGCTCTAGATCAAATTTCATACTTCTCTATGTTTCTCGGTATAAGCATCTGCATGAATAACCCTAAGTTCTTCTCTTTTACTAGTAACGAGATAATATTCAAACAACTCTCGATATTAAACATACTCTTATACTTAATATTCTTGACTACAATATTGTTTTTTATGCTTAGAAGGACACAAAACGGGAGTCTAGCTTACTATCCCAGTGAGGTAGATAAAATAGTCCCGATAAAAAGTAGATCATTTGGTTACAGAATAATGACAAAGTTCAGATTCCTATTGAAACGTGAGTTCTTTTCACCTGGGATGATTATAGTTGCCCTGATGGGATACGAAGTCGCAACAGTTCTAGCATCAGTCCTGCTAGTTGGTGGCCTCCTTCATCAAGTATCTGATTTCATAGAAGTACGAAAGAAAATTGATATTACTTATTAAGCTTAATGATACATATTATTACCAATAAGAAAATCAAGGACCAAGAGGTGAGTAAAAAGATTAGAGCTTCTAAGTTCATTTTTTATAAACCTTCCCATAAACTAATATTACTAAAACACAGAAAATTCCAACCAGAAGACCCTTAGATAGATATGACCACAAGCTATTTTTAAAGATTATTGAGTTTGCACTAGTAACATCTTGAACTAGCCATGAACAAAACAAAATAATCAGCAATATTGGCAAATACCATGTAAAAATTTTATTAAAAAATTTGGGGATTCTAATTAGGCCACCACGGTTCACTTCTCCAACTGGATTCTCTGGAGCTATATAAAAAATAAATATAATTATTTCAATCAAAGCTAAGACTATAAGTAACACTGTCCCCGCCCAAAAATCAAACTCATCTAAAAATTCTGGCAGAAAAATTACAAATTGCGCTAAAAAGAATATTGCAGATAGGACAATAAGTGTAGCTTTTTTTTGGGTGAAATTAAATTCTTCTACAACAAAAGTTACTACGGGCAGAAGTATTCCTATAGAAGAGGTTAAGCCTGCGATAAAAAGCAAAAAGAACCAAAGGAAACCAAGTAGGTATCCATAAGAAATACCATCAAAAATAACCGGCATTGCTATGAAACCAATTGTAAATGCACCTGATTGTGCAATTAATACAGCGCCAGATATACCTAAAAATGCAACCGCTGCAGGTATAACTATAGACCCCCCAAATACCACCTCCACCAATTCATTGATAGAAGCAGATGTAAGTCCTGATAGCGCTATATCCTGATCTTTCTTGATAAAAGATGCATAGGTAACAATTGCACCAAAACCTAAGCTGAGAGTAAAGAAGACTTGTCCTGCGGCTGCTATCCAAACCCTTGGGCTTGAAAGATAAGACAAGTCAGGGGTCCATAGAAAATTTAGTCCTTCAATCGAACTTGATACAGATGTTTTAATAGTAAAAGTATAGACAACAAGAAAGATACTCATGACAAAGAGAGTTGGCATTGCTACTTTTACGAATCTCTCAATACCTTTAACTATCCCCTTAGATAAGATCTTATAATTAATATATATAGTTACTAGAAAACATAAATAAGCGTAAAAAGAAGGAGTCATAAATTCAGATGTATCATTTACTCCAATATATTCTTTAAAGTTTAGAGAATAGAAGGCCATTTGGCTCGTTGGATCATCTAGATTTGATTGAAGATTCCCCAATAGTGAATTTATTGAATATCCTAGAGTCCAGGACTCTATATATATATAGTAAATAGAAATCACAAAAGGAATCCATATCCCAAGCAATGAGAAGATTTGGACTGAACTTCTTACATTAAGTTTATTCGAAATACCAAAAGTCGTTCCCTTGCCTATGGTTCCTCCATACCTACCTATCCCCCACTCTATCCACATTAAGGGAATACCAATCACAAGAAAACAAATAATATAAGGAAGCAAAAAAGCTCCTCCTCCATTTTCCGCTGCTTGAACTGGAAATCTTAAAAAATTCCCCAAGCCAACTGCGTTTCCTGCCATAGCAAGTATCAAACCATATCTAGTTAACCAAAAGTCTCTGCCTTGTTTCACTTGTATCTAAATGACCTCGAATAATAAATTTTAATTTATTCTTACATATAAAATAACCTTAAATTAATAATCTTGACAAATTATTTAATGAGCTTATCTTATAAATCTTAGAGTTTCACTATGGCATTAAATAAAAATTCAAAAATAGCTAAGAAGTCTAGTCTTGCAAAAAAGAACAAAGCAACTCCGCTTAAAGAACTGAAACTAGCACCAAAACCTAAGAAGATCTTGGCATCAAAAGTAAAACATAAACTCCCTGTTAAATTTAAAAACGAAATTAGAAAAATTTTGACAGGAAAAAAAGATGAGATACTTAAAGATATTTCAAAGATAGTTAAGACAGAATCTAATCAACTGAAGCATGATGTCGGCGACTTCTATGACAATGCTTCAAATGATAGAGAAAGAGATTTGTCATTATCGTTGAATCAACGTGACAGGCAGAAGTTAACAATGATTCAAGATGCTTTGAAGAAAATTGAAGCTGGGTCTTATGGTGTCTGCCCATTATGTAAGGATCCAATAGATCAAAACAGACTTAAAGTCATGCCTTTTACTAGATATTGCCTATCCTGTATGGAAGAAGAAGAATTTAATACTAACAATCTTTAAATCTTAGAATCTTAGTTTTGTTAGGTTTATAAATAATACCTTTCTCTGTAATCAATCCACTGATTAAGCTATTCGGAGTGACATCAAAGGCAGGATTAGAAACTTTCTTTGCACCAGAAACGAGAATACCTTTAATTTTTATTACTTCTTCAGGAGACCTTTCTTCTATTTTAATCATTTCCCCGTTCTTACACGAGAAATCAAAGGTGGAAATTGGAGCTGCAACGTAAAAGGGTATTTTGTGGTACTTGCATGCAATAGCCAATTGATAGGTTCCAATTTTGTTCGCAGTATCGCCATTTAAAGCTATTCTGTCTGCTCCTACTATTACTATATCGATACCTTCTACTTTAATAATATGTGAAGCCATGGAGTCAGTTATCAATGTGCAATCTATATTATTTTGTTCACACTCCCAAATGGTTAACCTAGATCCTTGAAGTAAAGGTCTTGTCTCTGTTGCAAAAACTTGAACACCTCTAAATCTCTTACTAGCCATCTTGATAACACCAAGAGCCGTTCCAGGACCTGTCGTGGCCAAAGCTCCAGTATTGCAATGGGTTAATACTTTATAGTTTCTAGAAAAGAGTCTCTCTCCAAATTTCGAAATTAAAGAAGAAACCTTTTTCTCTTCTTTAAAGATTTTGTTAGCTTCTAAGTAAAAGACCCTAGAGAGCTGATCTGAATTAAGTTCTCTATTTAAAGACAAGATATTTTTAAATCTTTTTATTGACCACGTTAAGTTTACTGCGGTTGGTCTAGCAGAAGCTATGCTCTCTAATCTTGTGTTAATGATTTTGAATAAATCACTTACAGGTCTTTTACTCAGATCTTTAACAGCCAGATATGAAGCAAAGGCTCCTGC
>CAJIYY010000058.1 GCA_905181755.1 Candidatus Dadabacteria bacterium UBA1144 | reverse complement strand
CTCCACCTTTAGAATCAACAAACTGAAAATTATTAACAATAATTTCAGTAATATATTTTTTTTCTCCGCTCTTATCTTCGTAAGACCTGCTCTCCAAAGAACCTTCTATATATATCTGGTTTCCTTTTTTAAAATACTGACCTATAATTTCTCCAGTTTTTCTCCAGGCGACACAACGATGCCAAGATGTTTTGTCCACTTTTTCTCCGGATTTATTTTTATAATTAATAGAGGTTGCTACATTGAAAGAAGCAACCGGAGTCTGATCTTGAGTGTATCTAACTTCTGGGTCTGCTCCAAGCCTACCAAGAATAATAACTTTATTAACGCTACCCATTTTTTTATTCTATCACTTAAATAGTCAAAGTAAAATATAAATTATACTAGCAATAATCTTTAATCTCTAAAAGAAAAGCATACAGAATCTTACCTGTAACTCCCCAAATTTTATAATTTTTATATTCAAACACATTGTCCTTATAAGTTGAATTATTTTTTGTTCCTATTCGATTACTCTCATCAAGTTTAGAAATTAAAAAATCTAAGGGCACCCAAACGATATCTTCAACCTCTTCTTTGCATTTAACGAGATGAGCATCTGTATTATCTAAGTAGAAAATAAAAGGGCTTACTATGAAACGGTTAACATCTGGGTTAACAGGCTTATAATCACTAAATCTTCCTATTAAAATACAATTAGATTTAGTGTCCAGACCAATTTCTTCGTTAGTCTCTCTAATCGCTGTTACCAAGCTATCTTTATCAGTCCTCTCCTTGACTCCTCCTGGGAAAGCCATATGACCTGAAAACTTATCTGAATTCTTTGTTGTCCTCTTTATCAATAGAACCTCAAATAAGGAGTTAAATTCTCGGATTATTATGGAAACAGATGACTCAATAGAAGACTCATTAACAATTATTTGAATAGGGTCATAATTAGTCTGGAAATGATTCTTTAGATTATTTTTGAAAACAGTAGTATTCATTTTTTCCCGCAAAGAAATCTACAGTATGGAATCTAAAATAATTATTTAGACGGTTTCTTAATAGCAATAATCTTTTCTTCTGCTATTTCTCGCAGAGCCAGAACGACAGGCTTGTTGGGCTCGTCGGATAAAGACTTTGCTCCGTTATAGATAGTCTTAGCTCTTTTCATTGCAGCAACAGAAAGTTCGAAACGATTTTCAATTTTATCTAAGCAGTCTTCAATAGTAACTCTAGCCATTTTTGATTTCCTTCCTCAAGTTATAATGTATATTGTTAATGTAATGGATGAAAACAAAATTGCAAATAGAATCAGCAAAGCTGATATTATAAACAAGGTCTTTGACACTATTCAGGAAAGAAAAAAAAATCAAAATAGTGATGATTCTTCTTATGTGTCTTCCTTATTTCGTGATGGATTAGAAAAAATTCATGAAAAAATTGATGAGGAAGCTGCAGAATCGATAGAAGCTTCTCAGAATGGGGACAAGGAAAAAATCATATATGAATATACTGACTTGCTATTTCATATGATGGTAGGCCTTTCTTTTCAGAATATAACGATGGAAGATATTTATAGTGAGCTAGAAAGAAGAATTGGGAAAAAAAAGACTGACTATACACTAGATGAATGAGGAAAATAGAAAAGAACTATGGTCCTTAATACAAGAGACGGGCAACAGACTTAAGAACAAGCTACCTACAAGCAGTAGTCACCCTAAAGGGAGAAATCCTTATGCTCACATACTTCTCATGATAAAGTTAAAATTTAAACTTTCTTATAAAGACATTCCTGACGAAAAAAAAGGGATATTAAAGAAATTCATTAAATACATTGAAGATAATCCAAGGTAAGAAATTTAAACTAAATAAATTACCTTATAATAGTTTTGATTTTGATTTATCTAGATATTGATGCTTGTATCTATTGTCGGCCTTAATGTTCGCTGGCTGATCTTTTGCTTCAACCATTTCAGAAAAATTTATTTTTCCACGAATTTGTTCAGGCAAGTCTGCCAGACCAGGAGGTTTAGGAGCATCTGTTGATAAATCAGATGTATATGAAAAGGAAGAAATAACTCTTTCTATCTCTCCATTCTTGCAACAACTTGTCTGAAGGTTTTTTTCATCATCTGCATCAAATATCAATTCAGAAAATCTAAATGATGGAGCATAAAAAAGAACCATCTTCTTTCCCTCTTCGATGTACAAATCAATTTCAACATCATCCTGATCTTTTGTTCCAATAGATTGAATTAATTTCTCAGAATCAAGATCAACAATTTGAATACCATTTATATTTTTATACTTCTTAATAATTCCCAAAAGGATTTTCTTATCGGACTTAATTGTTAATTTGCTTGATTTAGACGAAAACTTCTCAATTTTAGCTAAAGCAGTTATTAAGTTTTCCTTGCAAGTCTTACATTCAAATTCGTACATAGGCATGAGAGTTACTACTCCGAACCAACTGAGCCATCATGTTGTGAATTACCAAAATACTGGTCTAGATGGTCTTGGCCTACCCAATTTGAGGCAGTCTCTTCGTCTTTCATAACTTTATATTCCTTATGCCACTGAACAGGATCACCAGGTGCCGGAGCTCTATCATTCAACCCCCCCCTCTTCTCAAAAATAGCCTTAAAAGGGGAAAATATTCTAACTACATTTTTGCATTTTTTATTTGAAGGGCACTCAACAGTCTCTGGAACTTCTTCATCTTGAAAATATAGCTCTGTAAATCTAAAATCTTTCAATTCCAAGAATAGGAACTTATTCTTAGGCATTCTATATCTATACCTCTTGATGCCTTTGTTGTTCTCTTTACCTAAAGAAAAAATAGTCTTTTCATTCTTTATATTCTGGACTTCAACATATAAAAAGTTTTTATTTCTTTTCATAACCTTTTCGGCGGTCTTTTCATCTAAGGATTCTGACAAAGCAGTAATATCCTTATTGTACTTCTTCATACAATCTCTACATTCAAATTCATATAATGGCATATCTAACTCACTTTAAAAAAAAATATTATACATTACTATAACGGATATGAGTAAATTTGTTAAATTTGAAGATAGAGGCTCTATAAGAATAATAACGTTTGATAGGGCTGAAAAAAAGAATGCTTTCAATGAAGAGATGCTTATAAGTATCTCGAATATAATAGAGCAAGCATCCGACTTAGTAGAAATAAGGTCTATAATTATCACTTCTAAATGCGAGAAGATTTTTTCCTCTGGATATGATATCTCCTCTGAAAGTATAGACTCCAAAGAATCACTATTCAAAATTCATATTATTAATGATAGGGCCGATAAGCACCCTCTTATGAAGATTTCTGAAGTGATAATGGAAAGTCCTAAAATTATAATTGCTGCAATAAATGGAAGTATATTTGGTGGTGCATTAGAAGTTATGCTTAATTGTGACTTCCAATTTTTCTCAAAAGAAAGTTTTTTTTGTATGCCTCCAGTAAAATTAGGAATATTCTACAATTATAATGGTTTAAAAAATTTCATAAATAAAGTTGGTATATCTAATACTAAAAAAATATTCTTTACTGGTGATAAATTTAATTCAGATGAGGCTATTCATATGAATATATTTGACTTTGTCGTTGACCAGAAGGACGTTCTTGAAAACGCGATTGCATTTTCTAAGAAGATTTCAGTTAACGCTCCTCTCTCTATTGCTTCAATTAAAAGATCAATCAATGCATTTGAGAAAAGTCAATCAATAGATAACAATGAGTACAATAAAATCAAAGAAAGCATTATAAAGGCTGCCGAGAGTTCTGACTATCTAGAGGCTCAAGATGCATTCAAATCTAAAAGGGCACCTAAGTTTACTGGGAAATAACTATATACTAGAGTAATTAAAAGCTTTTTCTTTAGTTTTAAGCCAAGTTGGATCAATCTTTACTCTAAGGTCCAGAAAAACTTTGCATGACAGGAAGTTTTCTATGTCTGCTCTACTCTCAATTCCAATTTTTTTAATCATTGAACCATTCTTTCCAATCACTATCTGTTTATGGTGTGTGTTTTCAACAATAATATAAGCCTGAATCGAGGAATTATTCCTCTTGTCGACTATATCTTCAATTACTACAGCTGTCCTATAGGGCACTTCTTGATAAAAAGTATTAAATATCTTTTCCCTAATTATCTCGGATATATAAAACTTCTCTGGCTGATCGGTCACCATGTCCTCAGGAAGTATTTTTTCCCCAACTGGAAGAGCTTTCTTAAATTCCTCAATCAATATATCTAGACCTTCTTCTTCTAAAGCACTTATCGGAACAAAAGACTCTGCTATTGGGAACTGGTCTGTAAGAACATTAAGGATACTTAAAATCTTACTTTTTTTTATTAAATCAATCTTATTTATAGCTATCACTGGTTTCTTATCAACTATTTTCGACGCTATTTCGTCAGTATTAAAAGTTGACTTTCTTGAGCCATCTACAATTACTAGAACAATATCAGACTCTCCTATAGCCTGATATGAAGATTGAACCATAATCCTATTTAAGAACTTACTAGACTTCTGGATTCCTGGAGTATCAAGAAATATAATCTGACAATCTTCAGAGTTGTAAACGCCTAATATTTTGTTTCTAGTTGTGTTTGGTTTATCAGATACGGCTGAAATTTTTTTACCAGTTAAAGCGTTAATTAATGTAGATTTACCTGTATTAGGCTTTCCAATTATAGAGACTGTGCCGCATTTAAATTCTTTCATTTAACTGATTTGATTATACTCTTCTTGTGATGTTTAACAAATGGAGTTAAGATTAAATTCCAATCATGAAAACTAGTTTTAGAACAGATTATTGTGCAGCTTTTAATGAAACCTTTGAGGGTAATTCAATTACAATTTCTGGATGGTGCTCATCAATAAGAGATCATGGAGGAGTTATATTTATTGATCTACGAGACAAATCAGGAATCATTCAAGTTGTCTCAGATCCAAATAATTCATCTGAAGTTCATAAAATAATTGAGACTATCAGAAATGAATATGTGATTCAAATTTCAGGCACTGTTCGCTTAAGAAGCGAGAACACTATAAATAAGAGTCTTGAAACTGGGAAGATTGAAGTCTTAATTGATTCAGCAGAAGTACTTAACTCTTCAGTCCCTCTTCCTTTCCAAATCGAAGAGGAAATAAATGCAGATGAAAATGTTAGGTTGAAATATAGATATTTAGACCTGAGAAGGCCTAATATTAATAATAATTTTGTTCTTAAAAGCAGAACAATGATGATTACCAGAAACTTCTTTAACGAAAAAGGGTTCATTGACATTGAGACACCTTACCTAACTAAATCAAGTCCAGAAGGTGCACGTGATTACTTGGTCCCTAGCAGGGTCCATCAGAGTTCCTTTTTTGCATTGCCTCAATCGCCACAAATATTAAAACAAATTTTAATGACATCTGGGTTTGATAGATATTACCAAATTGTCAGATGCTTTAGAGATGAAGATTTGAGAGCGGATAGGCAACCAGAGTTTACTCAGATTGACATGGAAATGTCATTTGTTGACGAAGATGACATAATAATGATTATAGAAGAACTATTAAATAAAATATTCCAAGAAATTAAAGGAATATCTTTAGATTCTAGTTTTAAACGAATTTCATATCAAGAAAGTATGGATAGGTTCGGAAACGACAGACCAGACCTTAGATTTGGCCTTGAACTTGAAACAATTACAAGCATATTTAAAAATACAGATTTTAAAGTATTTAAAGAAGTTGTTCAATCCGAAGGTTCTATAAAATGTATCAAGGTTGAGAATGCAACTATGACAAGAAAGAATATTGACGAATTGACTCTTTTTGCCCAAGAGCATGGAGCAAAAGGTTTAGCTTGGATTAAAGTCCTTGACTCAGGACTTCAGTCTCCTATATTAAAATTCTTTTCAGAGGAAGAAGTTAGCTCTTTAAAGAATCAGCTAAAATTGAAAGTTGGAGATATTGTCTTTTTTGGAGCTGGCAATGAAGATATAGTTAATAATTACATGTCTGCTGTTAGAAATAAGTTGGGCAAAGATTTGGGATTAATAGCTTCGGATTCCTTTAAATTTGTATGGATTACAGACTTCCCACTCTTCCTCAAAGTTGACAATAAAGTTACTTCTACTCACCATCCATTTACAATGCCTAGAGACGAGTCTATTGATGAAACTAATCTAGCGAAGATTCAGTCTAAAGCTTACGATATAGTCCTTAACGGAACTGAGATTGGTGGTGGAAGTATCAGGATTCACAAAAAAGACCTTCAGGAGAAAGTCTTTCAGCTATTGGGAATATCTAAAGATGAATACCAACAAAACTTTGGTTATCTATTAAATGCACTAGAGTCTGGAACTCCTCCACATGGTGGGCTTGCAATTGGATTAGATAGATTAATGATGTATTTAACTAATTCTACTTCAATTAGAGACATTATTGCTTTCCCTAAAACACAGAAGGCATCATGCTTGCTAACTGAAGCACCATCTAAAGTGTTCTCTGAAAAACAACTTACTGAATTAGGGATTGGCCTAATAGAAGAAGATTAGCCTAGACGTAGTGGCCATAAGCCTTTCCATTCTCGACTTTATCAATTATTAAATCTAACAACTGTCCTGGCTTGGCAAAGGATTTCCCATCTAGGTTTACATCAATATAATTTCTAGTTCGAGCATGATTATTTTTCTCTACTATAGCTGGCAGCTTTTTTCCTATGAACTTTGAATAAAAATTTAGTTTCTTTATTTCACCTAGTTCACGCAAAACCTTAGACCTTTCTTTCTTTAATTCTGGGCTAACTTTATCATCTCTAGCAGATGCCCTTGTGCCACGTCTATCTGAATAAGGAAAGACATGTAGATAATCAAGTTGAGAGGTCTTTATATAATCATAGGTTTCATTAAAGAAATCTTCGGTTTCCCCAGGAAATCCAGCAATAACGTCAGTTCCAATACAAGATAGCTGTATATTTTCTTTTATTAATTTAACGATACTACTAAATCTTTCTATTTTATATCTTCTTTTCATTAACTTTAGAATAGCCTCTGATCCACTTTGAAGAGAGATATGGAAAGAAGGGCATATTTTTTTCGAATTGGAGAAAAAATAAATTAATTCTTCATTAGTGTCGGCAGGATCAATAGAACTCAACCTTATATTTGAGATATTAGTCCTATTCTCAATTTCTTTAAGAAGCTCTATTAGGCTTGTACCAATATCCCTTCCATAACTTGAGAGATGAATTCCTGAGATAACAACTTCGTTATAGCCAAGCAAGGAGAATTCATCTATTTTTTCTATAACAGATTCCACGCTCATACTTCTTGATTTACCTCTGGCAAAAGGGATTATACAAAAGGAGCACCTATAGCTACAGCCATCTTGTACAGAAAGAAAAGCCCTGGACCTTCTCTCCTTTTGACTAATCTTAAAATCAGAGAACTTATCTATATCAAAAATATTAGATATTACTTTTCTCTTAATGTTAGGCTGAGAAATGACTTTGCTTATTAAATATTTATTTGCATTATCTACTATATAATCTACTTCCTTAATTCCTTCAAGAGATTCTGGGTTTGTTTGAGCAAGGCAACCTGTTACTAATATTTTACAATTAGGATTATTCTTCTTTAGTTTTCTAATATCACTTATAATTTGCTTATCGGAATTATTAGTTACTGTACAGGTATTTACGATACATAAATCAGAAGACTTGTTGTCGTCTATAATTTTAAATTTCCCTGAAAGCGTAGAGGCAATTCTGTCTGTATCAAACTGATTGACTTTGCACCCATAGGTGAGAAAACTAATTTTCTCTACAGACTTCATCTATCCATCCTCCCCCAAGCACTTTGTCATCCCGATAGAACACAATAGCCTGTCCAGGAGTAATTGACCTTTGAGCCTCGTCAAAAAGGACATGAAGTCTTCCATTAACAAATCTTATACTTGCAAGAGATTCAGGACTTCTGTATCTAATTTTAGCCTCAATCTTTTTCTCAACAAGATCTTTGGGGTCAACAGTCCAATTTAGATTGTTTGCAAACAGTACTTTTGAATATAAATCTTCCTTGTTCCCAACTAAAACATCATTATTTTGAAAATTTATACTTACAACATACATAGCTTTCATAGATTCAATCCCAAGCTTTTTTCTTTGACCAATTGTAAAATTATGAATTCCTGAATGAGAACCAAGAACATTACCATCTAAGGACTTAATGTAACCCTTCTTCATAGTCGTGCCGGGCAAATTCTTCTCAATAAAACCCCTGTAATCCTTTGCAATGAAACAGACGTCTTGGCTGTCTTTTTTAGATGCTACTGTTAATTCAAAACCTTCGGAGATTTCCCTAACCTGACTCTTGTTAAACTCTCCTAACGGAAACATTAATCTTGAAAGCTCTTTTTGGCTTAAAGTAAAAAGAAAATATGATTGATCTTTGAATTTATCTTTACCTTTTTCAAGAAAATAAGTTCCACTACTGTTCTTAGAGATTTTAGCATAGTGCCCTGTAGCAAGAAAGTCAGCTCCCATCTCTAGGGACTTGTTTAGCAAAAAATTAAATTTCATATGCTCATTACACATGATGCAAGGATTTGGAGTTTGTCCACAATAATACTTATCTATAAAATCTTTAACTACATATTTCTGAAAATCTTCCTTATAGTCCACCACTGTGTGTTTAATACCAATTTGATTAGCAGCTTGCCTAGCATCAAGAACATCACTAAGTGAACAGCAACCAGACTCTTCTTCTGCATAATCCCAGAGTTGCATAGTTATCCCTGAAACGTCATATCCTTGCTCCTTCAATAGAGCTGCAGTAGTTGAGCTATCAACACCACCACTCATAGCAACTATAACTTTCTTCTTCATCATCATTACTTTACCAGAATCAAAATTAAAATCTAAAGTGAATTAACAAAATTCATTATGTATTATAAGAATCTATGAACAATCTGTCTTTTGCACTTGAAAATGGTTTAACTAAAAAAGAATTTAAATTAATTGTTGATAAGCTCAAAAGGATTCCTAATAAAAATGAAATTGGTGTTATAGCTGCTATGTGGTCTGAACACTGCTCTTATAAAAGCTCAAAGATTCATCTTAAAAAATTGCCAACTAAAGGTAAGTGTGTAATACAAGGGCCAGGAGAAAATGCTGGTGTTATAGACATAGGTGATAATCAATGCCTTGTATTCAAGATTGAAAGCCATAACCATCCTTCTTTCATTGAGCCATACCAGGGTGCTGCGACAGGAGTAGGAGGTATTCTAAGAGATATCTTTACAATGGGAGCAAGACCTATCGCTCTGATGAATTCACTTAGGTTTGGAAACTCAAAGAATAAAGATACAAAAAGGGTACTTAATGGGGTAGTTAGAGGAATTGCAGGTTACGGGAATTGTATGGGTATTCCGACCGTAGGAGGAGAAATTTACTTTGATGACTGCTACAATGGCAACCCTCTTGTTAATGCCTTTGCAATTGGGATAGCCAGGAAGAATAAAATTTTTAAAGGGCTAGCTGATGGTCCAGGTAACCCAGTCTTTTACCTTGGAGCTAAAACAGGAAAAGATGGAGTTAAAGGTGCGATTATGGCATCAGATATTTTTGAGTCTGCAGAAGACCTTGATAGACCAACAGTGCAAATCGGAGACCCATTTAAAGAAAAATTACTCCTTGAGGCATGCTTGGAAATGTTTAAACTTAAAGGAATAGTAGGTATTCAAGATATGGGTGCAGCCGGGCTTACCTCCTCGGCTTCTGAGATGGCGTCAAGATCAAATAATGGAATAATACTAGATCTAGATAAGATTCCGAAAAGAGACTCAAGCATTACACCCTACGAGATGCTTCTTTCAGAGTCTCAAGAAAGAATGCTTCTTGTTCTAGATAATAAGAATAATCAAAAAATAAAAAAAATATTTAAGAAATGGGGCTTAGAATCTAATAAAATTGGTGAGGTAATAAAGAAAAGCAGCTTCATCGTAAAAAGTAACAAGAAAGTTGTTGTCGATATACCAGTATCAATTCTCACCGATGACTGTCCTTTGTATGACCGAAAAATAAAAAAGCCAAAGAAACTAGTTGGCATATCTAGATTAACCGATAATGATATTTCAAAAATAGAATTCAATTCCCCGGCTCTACTAAAGAAACTACTTGGAAACGAAAATATATGCTCAAGAGAGTGGGTTTACAATCAATTTGACTACATGGTTGGTACTAATACTTTAACTAGGCCTGGTTCAGACTCAGCCACTATACGAATCAAAGGAACAAAAAAGTCTGTAGCTCTTACAACTAACTGTAACTCAAACTATTGCCAATTAAACCCATCTTTAGGAGCTTCTATAGCAGTAGCTGAATCAACAAGGAATATTATATCAAGCGGTGGAAAGCCACTTGCTATAACTAATTGCCTTAACTTTGGAAATCCTGAGAAACCAGAGATTATGTGGCAATTTGCAGAAACAATAGATGGTCTATCAAAAGCCGCAAGAACCTTTAAAACGCCAGTAGTTAGTGGAAATGTAAGTCTATATAATGAAACATATAACGAAGCAATAAAGCCTACTCCTACAATCAGCATGGTTGGGATTGTTGAGGACCATAAGCTAATAAGAAGGCAATGGTTCAATAAAGAGGGAGACAAAATTATTCTAGTTGGCAAAATTAAGAATGATTTTGGAGGATCTGAGGTAATCAAATATTTAGAATTAAAGAAAAACATAATAGAACCGCCAAGATTGAACTTAGATGGTCACTTAAAAGTAAACAACTTTATATATAAAATTATAAGAAAATTTAATACCTCATCTATTCATGATATTTCAGAAGGTGGACTTTTAGTTGCTTTATCTAAATCTTGCTTTAATCCAGAGGGAACTATCGGAGCAAGAATTAGTCTTAAATCAGTAGGTTTAAAAAACGAACTTAAACTATTTGCTGAATCTCAAGGGTGTTATCTTGTGAGCGCACCTAGTAGTGATGCAAAGAAAATTCAAACATTTGGTACAAAAAATAATATTGATGTTAAGATAATTGGTGAAGTGGGTGGAGAATCTTTAGTCTTGGAAAATTCCTTTAATATAAAAATTAATAAATTAATTAAAATTTGGAAAAGAGGGTTCCCTAATTAAATGGACAAACTAAATGAAGAATGTGGAGTCTTCGGAATCTTTGATACAGAAGAAGCGGCCTTGCTAACAACCCTCGGCCTTCACGCTCTTCAACACAGAGGAAAAGAAGGAGCAGGAATTGTTACATTTGATGGGAAAGCTTTTAATGGAGTAAGAGAACAAGGCTTAGTAGGTAAGACTTTTAATAAAGCTGAGACCATTGCAAAACTACCGGGTAGAAATGCAGTTGGTCATGTAAGATACTCCACAACAGGTGCATCAATCTCAAAGAATATTCAACCACTATTTGCAGATCTGGCAGCAGGCGGTTTTGCTTGTGCTCACAATGGAAATCTTATAAATGCTGCCAAAATAAGAAAAGACTTAATTCAAAATGGAGCCATTTTCCAAACTACATCAGATACTGAGACTATACTCCAACTAGTAGCTAGGTCTAGAGAAAAACTGATTAAAGATAAGCTAATTGACGCACTCTTTCAAATAAAAGGTGCATATTCACTAGTTATACTTACGAACAAAAAACTGATAGGTGTAAGGGACCCATACGGAATAAGGCCACTTGTACTTGGAGACCTTAACGGTTCTCCTGTTTTAGCATCAGAAACCTGTGCACTGGATATAATCGGTGCTAAATATGTTAGAGATGTAGAAAACGGGGAAATTGTGATTATTACTAAAACTGGAATTAAAAGTATAAAACCCTTCCCTAAAGTTAAGGAGAGACCTTGTATCTTTGAAAGAATTTATTTTTCAAGACCTGATAGCATCGTCGGAGGGAAAACAGTCTACACATATAGGAAAAATTTAGGGAAAGAACTAGCTACTGAGAACAAAGTTAAAGCTGATGTAGTGGTCCCAGTTCTAGATTCTGGTGTTTCTGCGGGTATAGGATTTTCTCAAAAATCTGGAATACCTTTAGAGCTTGGAATCATTAGAAGTCACTATGTTGGAAGAACATTTATTGAGCCTACACAAACTATAAGACAGTTAGGTGTAAAACTTAAACATAGCGTAAACAGGTCGTGTATAGAGAACAAAAGAGTTGTATTAATAGATGATTCTATAGTTAGGGGAACTACAGCGAATAAAATTGTAAGAATGATTTTTGAAGCGGGTGCGAAGGAGGTTCACCTAGGTATTGCATGCCCACCTATTACTCACCCAGATTTCTACGGTATCGATACTCCCGACTACAATGAATTAATAGCATCAAAGAATAGTCTAGATGAGATGACAAAAATAATAGGAGCAACTTCATTGTTCTTTCTATCTTTAGAAGGAACTTATAAGGCTATGGGTTATAAAAAAAGAAGAGCAAAGGACCCTCAGTTCACTGATCACTGTTTTACTGGGGACTATCCTGTTAAGTTAGAAGAATAAAGAAATACACCCTAGATTGAAACAATAATACTAGTTAAGTTGAGAGATTAAGTTTCTTATATCAATAGCTAAAGAATTTGTATGATTTAACTTTATCTTTTCTTCCTCAATAATATGTTCTGGAGCTGACTCAAGAAAACCCTTACTATTAAGCTTCGACTTTGAAAGAGTTAAAGTCTTTTCTAATGATATCAAATCTTTATTTAACTTCTCAATTTGTGCAGAAAAGTCTAAATTATTATTTTTCAAGAAAGAGACAACACCAGAAGGAGTTATATTTGAAATTAGATTCAAATCGTTTTCCTCTTCAATTAAAATTAAATTATCTAGGTTACATAATTTTTCAATAATATGAGAATTATCTTCGAGAAATTTTCTATTAACAGTAGTCAAAACACAATAACAACTTAGCTTTTCTGCAGGTTTGATTAGCAAGTTTTTTCTTAAAGAACGAATAGCATTTGTAAAATCTTTAATTAATTGAATTTCACTTTTATAGTCACCAGAGTAGTTAGTTCCAAGCTTCTTCGGTAATTCGTTAAATTTCTCTACTATTTTGTCTTTCTTAAAATAGCTATTCAACTCTAATGAAAGGAATGGGGCAAAAGGATAAAGAATATTAAGATAATGAGTAAATATAGTTTCCATTCTGAGCTTTGTATTGTCAGCCTCAGTATTATCAAAATTAGAGAAAGAAATCTTAGCTATTTCGATATACCAATCACAGAAGTCATCCCAGAAAAAATGGTATAGCTCATATGCGGCTTTTTCAACTTCACAATTTTCAAGATGGATATTATATTTATCTAATAGATTATTAAATCTATCAACGATCCATGCATCGTAGAACGTGTCCACTGAGATTTTGGAGTCTCCTTCCTCTAACTTGTTGATAGTAATGAATTTTCCTGCATTCCAAATTTTATTCATGAAGTTCTTATAAGGTTCTATAGAATTAGCTGACAACTTAATATCACTATGTGGAGAGATATTTGATGCTAGAAAAAACCTTAGTGCGTCAGTACCATACTCATCTATCAGTTTAAGTGGATCAACAACATTGCCCTTAGTTTTACTCATTTTCTGCCCTTTTTTATCTCTTATTAAATTATGAATATACACAACTCTAAAGGGAACTTTACCGGTCAGCTCTAAGGACATCATTATCATTCTCGCAACCCAAAAAAAGATTATATCAAACCCTGTAACTAATAATGACGTTGGAAAATATTTTGCATATTCGTTCGTTTCTTTTGGCCACCCTAGGGTTGAAAAGGGCCACAGAGATGAAGAGAACCAAGTATCAAGGACATCATTATCTTGGGTTAGAACCTTGTGAACATTATACTTAGAATAGAATTTATCATTAGCTGAAGCTAAGTCCTTTGCTGCGACTGCTCTTCCATCGTCAGAATGCCAAACTGGGATTCTGTGTCCCCAAATTATCTGTCTCGAAATACACCATGGCTGGATTTTGTTCATCCATTCAAAAAAAGTGTTTTCCCAGAATTTTGGTTTAAATTTAACATTTCCACTTTTAACAGCATTAAGAGACTTTTCTGACATGACTTTTACATCCAAGAACCACTGGCTTTTTAGTAATGGCTCTACAACTTCTCCAGATCTGTCCCCTATTGGTACAACGTTATCAATAGTTTCATCTTTAACAAAGATATCTATATCTTTCATTAGAGCAATTACTTTTTCTCTAGCATCTAAGACGGAAAGACCTCTAAAATTTTCAGGTACAGAATCATTAAGTGTCCCATCATCATTAAGGATGTTAATTACTTCTAGATTGTTCTTATTTGCTATTTCATAGTCATTAAAATCGTGCCCTGGAGTAACTTTAAGTGCCCCAGACCCCTTATCTAAGTCAACATATTCATCACTTATGATATCTAAAAGATTTCCATTGAATGGGCTTTTAACCTTCTTACCGAGAAGACCAATATTCTTCTTATCTTTAGGATTTATAGCGACTGCAACATCACCAAAAACTGTTTCAGGTCTTGTTGTTGATACAACAATGAAAGAAGATGAGTCATTTAAATAATATTTAAAATAATACAGGCTGCTTCTTCTACTTTGAGAGATTACTTCTAAATCAGATATTGCAGTCCTTAGTTTTGTATCCCAATTTATTAATGTCTTTTCCTGATAAATTAGCCCCTTATCAAAGAGCCTAACAAATGCTTCACTAACTGCATCGCTCATATCATCATCAAGTGTAAATTTTGGGCTATCCCAATTGCAGTTTAATCCAAGAAGTTTTAATTGTTTCAGAATATCTTCACCATTCTGATCTTTCCATTTCCAGATATAATCAAGCAATTTCTCTCTTGATATCTCTTTTGAATTTATCCCTTTTTCACTTAGATTTCTTTCGACAAGAAGTTGTGTTGCTATACCAGCATGGTCTGTTCCAAGACTCCAAGATATTTCTTTACCTTTTAATGAATAAAATTTTACAAAAATATCTTGTATTGTTGTGTTAAGTGCGTGTCCCAGATGGAGGTTCCCAGTAACGTTTGGTGGAGGAATAGCAACAGAGAAAGTTTCTCCGTTAGCTTCTAAGGGGATTTTCTTTGTTACTAAATCAAGCCATTTGTCCTCAATCGTTTTTGGAGAATACTTTTGAGATAAAAAAACCTTACTATCTAGCATTGCTTTTATGTTACAGTCGGCGGTGTTTCTATTTCTGGTGCATTAATTTCAACATCAGTATTAGAATATATAGGTAATCCAGTTCCCGCTGGAATCAATCGGCCCATGATAACATTCTCTTTCAAACCCTTTAAGTGATCTACTCTGCCTTCACATGAAGCATCTGTAAGCACTTTTGTTGTCTCTTGAAAAGATGCAGCAGATAACCAACTCTTCGTACTCAGCGAAGCTCTTGTGATTCCTAAAAGTAACGGCTCTGCTTGCGCAGGATTTCCATTTTCTGCAATAATTTTGTTATTATTCAATATGAATGTATTTTTATCCACGGCTTCTCCAACCAACATGGTTGTATCACCACTGTCTACGACCTTAACTCTCTTGAGCATTTGTCTAGTTATAACTTCGATATGCTTATCGTTAATTCTAACTCCTTGCAACCTATAGACGTCCTGAATTTCATCAACAATATATTT
>CAJIYY010000057.1 GCA_905181755.1 Candidatus Dadabacteria bacterium UBA1144 | reverse complement strand
CTGACAAGTCAGGCTCTCTCTTATTGGCAGATATCGCTCACCCAGCAGGTTTGATCTCAGCAGGTTTGTACTCTAACCCGATTCCATTTGCTGATTTTGTTACTACTACAACCCATAAAACTCTAAGAGGCCCTAGGGGTGGAATGATAATGACGAAAGAAGAGCATATTAAAATAATAAATAGTAGAGTTTTTCCTGGAACTCAAGGCGGACCTTTGATGAATACAATAGCTGCAAAAGCAGTTGCCTTCAAAGAGGCTTTAAGCGATTCTTTTAAAGATTATCAAAAGCAAGTTTTAATAAACTCTAGGTTGCTAGCGAAGATTTTAATAGATAAGGGTCTTAATTGTATTACAGGAGGAACTGACACCCATTTAGTATTATTAGACTTGAGAGGGTCAGGTGTTAATGGAAAAGAAGGAGAAGCTGCCCTAGCTTTGGCTGGAATAACTACAAATAAAAACGCAATACCATTTGATCCGTTGCCACCGTCGGTTGCTTCGGGAATTAGAATTGGGACTCCTGGTATAACAACTAGAGGAATGAAAGAGGAAGAAATAAGACAAATAGGAGAATTAATCTCTAAAGTTTTACTTGATCATACCAATAAAGATTTATTGTCTTCATCCAAGAAAGAAGTTAATGATTTATGCTTACAGTTCCCTATTTATCCGAACCTCCTATAGCTTTATATTTACTAAATGTTCATCGAGTTTTATGATAGAATCTTTTCATGACCTTTCAGGAGACAGGATGTTGTTCAATTGAGAATACGAAAGTTATAGATTCAAGGCAGGGATCAGATTCCAGATCGATAAGAAGAAGAAGAGAGTGTCTTACTTGTGCAAGACGGTTTACAACTTATGAGAGAGTAGAGGACTACGAATTACTCGTACTCAAGAAAGATGGCGACATTCAAGAATTTAATAAGACAAAAATAATAGAAGGGATGTTTAGCGCCTGTCAAAAGAGAAATGTCTCCATGAGGCAAATAGAGGATGTTGTCCAATTGATTGAGAAAGAGTTGATAGAATCTGGTAGAAGAGAAATTAGATCAAGTGAAATAGGAGACTTAGTTATTAAGAATCTTTATGAAATCGATAAAGTTGCATATATTAGGTTTGCATCCGTCTATAAATCTTTCAATAATTTAGAAGAGTTTTCAGCAGAGTTGGATTCTTTAATTAAGAAGAGTTAGATGATAATTGACACTCATGCTCATTTGTATACTTATGATGATATTGATAATGTTATATCAGAAGCTATTTCTTCGAGCGTTGAAGCAATAGTCTCTATTTCAACAGATTTAGAGTCTTCAGGCCTGAATATTAAGATTTCTGAAAAATACGCTAATGTTTTTTGTGCTGTTGGAATCCATCCTTGTGATATAGAAAGATATAAGATAGGGGACCTAGATAGGATAGAGGAACTCTCTCGTAATGAAAAAAATAAAGCAATTGGGGAAATAGGATTAGATTTTTTTCATTCAAAAGAGAATAAAAGTAGACAATATGATTTTTTTGATCATCAGGTGGAAATTGCTGAAAAAATGGGACTACCTTTTGTTGTTCATGCAAGGGATTCATATCCAGAGCTTGTTGAATATCTAAATTCAAGGAAAACCAAAACGGATTTTGTAGTCCATTGTTTTACTGGAGATAGAGATATAGCTAAAAAATTGTTGGATCTTGGTTCTTATATATCTTTTACCGGGATCGTGACATTTAAGAAATCTGACAACCTTAGAGATGTAGCAGCATATATTCCAGATGATAAAATAATGATTGAAACAGATTCACCTTATTTGTCTCCACATCCAAAGAGAGGTAAGACTAATTATCCTAAGAACCTTGTTTACATAGCAGAATGCATATCTTCAATTAAGAACCTAGACTACAAAATATTTTGTGATAATTTAAAGAAAAATACAGTTAAATTTTATAGACTATGAGAAAGCCAAACATTGGAATTACAATTGGAGACTATAACGGTATTGGACCGGAAGTGGTACTTAAGTCACTGCAGAATAAAAAGGTACTTTCCTCATGTAATGTGATTATTATAGCTGATAAGAAAGTTCTTGATTCTTTAAGTATTGATATTGACAAGAGGATTAGGATTCATGATTGCAATAATATCGTTAGAATAAAGCTTGGAAAGCCAACTATACTTTCAGGTAAGGCTTCACTCGATTATATATCAAACGGAATTAATATGATCAGAGAGAAGACTATTGATTGTTTGGTTACAGGTCCAATAAGTAAAACTGCTATATCTCTTGCGGGCTCTAAATTCAAGGGACATACAGATTTACTAGCAAGCGCCTTTAATGTTAAGAATGTAGTAATGGCTTTTTTCTCAAATAAAATTAATGTTTCTCTTGCTTCTATTCACATACCTATTTCTAAAGTACCAGGATATATAACTCAAGAGCTAGTGTTCAATCAAATATCAATTGTTAATAAATTTTTGAAAGTTTTCTTAAAGAATAAGAATCCAAGGATAGGCATCTGCGGCTTTAATCCGCATGCTTCAGAAGATGGGAACATAGGGTTTGAGGATCTAAGGATTATTAGCCCAGCTGTTAAATTACTAAGAAAAAATAAGATAGACATTGTGGGCCCGCTTCCTGCAGATACTATCTTTGTTAAAAAGAATAGAGAGAAATTCGACATTATCCATGCAATTTATCATGACCAGGGTTTGATTCCTTTTAAAATGCTAGCTTTTGATAAAGGTGTAAATGTGACCTTAAATCTTCCATTCGTAAGAACTTCTCCAGATCACGGAACAGCCTATGATATAGCAGGACTGAGTAAGGCTAATTCTGTTAGCATGGAGGAGTCTATTCTCTTAGCTGTAAAGATGTACAGGTCTTTGTCTACAGGAAGACCTTCCTAGGCTTACCAGCAGATTCCTGTTCTCCTACAATCCCTTCACGTTCCATCATTTCAATTATATTTGCAGCTCTGTTGTAACCAATCTTTAGTCTTCTTTGGACCATTGAAATTGACGCAAGCTTGGTTTGTTTAACTATGTCAAGAGCCTCTTCATACAAAGCATCTTTTTCATAGTTTATTGTCCCTTGGGTTTCTTCCTCTTCTTGATACCCTTTTGTTATATCAGAATTATAATCTGGAGGTGCTTGGTTTTTAAGGTAGCTTGATATGTTCTCTCGTTCTTTGTCTGAAATTATGGCCCCTTGGATCCTTATTAGATTGTTTGGAGGTTGAAGTAATAACATGTCCCCTTTCCCGAGCAGCTCTTCGGCTCCTGAGGCATCTAGAATTATCCTAGAATCAACTTTAGATGAAACAGAGAAGGATATCCTTGCAGGAAAATTAGCCTTAATAAGACCTGCAACTACATCAGCAGAAGGTCTTTGACTTGCAACAATTAAATGAATCCCAGCAGCCCTTGCCATTTGAGATAGACGAGTGATAGATTCTTTAATCTCATTAGGAGCCACAAACATTAAATCAGCAAGTTCATCAATAATTATAACTATAAAAGGTAGGGTGTCAGCTGAGTCGATTTTTTTATTATATGAATCAATATCCCTTACTCCCACATCTGACAATAGCTTATATCTTGTCTCCATTTCTTTAACAGCCCATTTTAAAGCAGCAGATGCTTTTTTGGGATTTGTAACAACTGGATGAAGTAGGTGAGGTATCTCCTCATAACCTGATAATTCAAGCCTTTTAGGATCAATCATTATAAATTTTAATTCTTTAGGAGTAGCCTTGTATAGCATGCTAGTAATTATGCTGTGAAGAAAAACACTTTTACCTGAGCCGGTAGTCCCTGCTATCATTAGGTGGGGAGCTGTTTTAAGGTCAGTAAAAAGTGGAACACCAGAAATATCTTTTCCCAAAGATAGATTGATCGGGCTGTGGTTTTTTATAAATTGTTCTTTCGATAGAAGTTCTTTTAAATAGACTATTTCTCTTATCTCATTTGGAACTTCAATCCCAATTACATCTT
>CAJIYY010000056.1 GCA_905181755.1 Candidatus Dadabacteria bacterium UBA1144 | reverse complement strand
TTATTAATTACTTATATTCTTTAATATACTCTTTCATCTTACCAAGTCCAATTTCAATATTTTCAAAGGAGCTTGAATAAGAGAACCTAATATACTTTTTGAAACTAGGTCCAAAATCTAGTCCCGGAGCAACCCCCAAACCGACCTTATCTAAAATATCTAAAGATAGATCTAAAGAATTTGTACAATAGTTTTCCATATTTGCAAAAATATAAAACGATGAATCAGGCATATATCCTATATCCATACCCATATCTAGCAATGAGGACATCATAAAGTCTCTTTTCTTCCTATACGATAGGACCAGCATGGAAATATCTTCTTCCGTTATATTTAAAGCTCCAATTGCAGCATATTGAGATATTGTTGGTGCGCAGATATACATATTTTGCTGCAACTTCTGAATAACCCTTATGTACTTTTCCGGAACTATCAGATATCCAAGCCTCCAACCAGTCATTGAATAAAACTTAGAAAACCCATTTACCACTATTCCTTCAGCGCTATAGTTTAATATCGTATCCTTGTTATCTAAATAATTGAGTCCTTGATAAATTTCATCTGAAATAATTTTTATATCTAGAGAAGATAGAAATTCTATCACTTCTTTGTTTTGAGAGACACCTGTGGGATTTGAGGGTGAATTAATAATGACAGCTTTTGTTTCACTAGATAGAAAATCTTTAAATTTTTTCAAGTTCACCTGATATCCATCTTTGGAACTTGTCCTAAAGACTCTTATTTTTCCACCAAATATTTTAACTAATTGAGGGTAGCACGGATAATAAGGCTCAATTAAAATAATTTCATCGTCCTTCTCAAGGATACTTATCAATGCAAGTATCAAAGCTGCAGATGATCCATTAGTTATAATAATTTTTTCAGTCGATACATCTAAATTAAAATCTGACTTATATCTTCTTGAAATTAGATCTCTTAACTCTATCAATCCAAGACTATTAGAATACTTGTCATGATTATCATCTATAGCTCTTTTTGCTTCCTTCTTAATTAAAGGATGAATTTGTTCTGTAGGCTCGCCAATTTCTAAATGTGAAACAGACCTACCGTCTCTTTCATATTCTTGCGCTTTTTCAAGAATTTCCATTACATAAAAAGGCTTAATAGATGAGATTAGCTTATTATTCATTCTTGTATTCTCTTGGAAAAAAGAGAAATATAAAGCAAAAGGATTGTTTTAAATGAATTATATAGGTATTATAAAAGTTTAAAATTGGAGTTAATTATGTCTAGAGTTTGCGATTTAACAGGAAAAAGATATATGTCTGGTAATACCGTCAGCCATGCTAACAATAGAACACGGAGAAAGTTTAATATCAACCTTCGGTCCGTTAGTCTTCAGAGTGATACTCTAAATGAGAAATTCAATTTAAGGATAGCTGCAAGTACTATGAGGACGATTTCCAAGCATGGTGGATTCGACAAATTCATAATTACGAGTAGCGATACAAAGCTTTCAGAAATTGCCTTAAAAATTAAAAGAAAAATTCAGAAGACTTTATCCCCAAGCAAGTAAGGAATATCATTTAAATTCTTTATTTATCTTCTTCATAAAAATATCTTTTGTGATGCTATTCATCCTTTCCGGAAATAATATTCCATCTAAGTGATCATACTCATGTTGAAAAACGACTGATTGAAGCCCTGTCGGACAATAAACAATCTCCTTTCCTTTTAGGTCAAGCGCTTTTACCTCTATTTCTTCATACCTGTATACATATTCATAAAATCCTGGAATGCTAAGGCAACCCTCTTTAGACTCTACTCTGCCTTTTTTTTCTGTAATAACTGGGTTTATAAGGACCAATGAATCTACTCTTTCTTCGGTTGAGAAATCTAAACAAACAAAAAACCTTCCAAGTATCCCAATCTGAGGTGCCGCAAGACCTATTCCATCTGCATTCCTCATGGTCTCTATCATCTCGTTGACCTTAGCTATGAAATCATCGTTTATTACAGATACTTCTTCACAATCCTCAAATAAGACAGGGTCTGGGTAAATTTTAATATCCAAAACAATACTTAGTCCTTTTTCTTATTTAATTTCACTACTAATTCTTTGCTAGGTCTAAAGATTGGCAAGACTTTAACGGGAACGTCAATAGAATCTCCTGTTTTAGGATTCCTTCCTTTATATGAATCATACTTTTTTGGGAAGAAGCTGCCAAAGCCCCTAATCTCAACCCTATCATTATTCTTAATTGAATCTATGAGTGTATCTATAAGAACATTTAAAATTTTCTTACTTATTTGCTTTTCTAATTTAAATTCTTCAGCTATTTTTTCTTCTATTTCAGACTTTAACATACAATAATTTATTGATTATAAACAAAAAAAGTCAAGAGATTTTTAAAGCAGCAAGTTACCCCGTAAGGGAATCGAACCCCTATTCCAAGTTTAGGAAACTCGTGTGTTATCCGTTACACCAACGAGGCATATTAAAATAATACATAAAATAGATTAAGGTTTCATGCCTATCCTTGCTATTTAAAAAAAATTAAATTGTTTTATTCAATTTTATAACCTATCATTTGATAATGAAATTTAAAAAAAAACCTTTCTTCATAACCGTTACAAATAAACTTACTAAACAATTTTGTAAAGAATACCTTGTTGATGGGATTGCAAAAGATTCTGTTACACAAACTATTATTGCCACATGCTCAATAGATCCATTAACTTATGACCTTCATATTGAAGAAGCGACAATCGAGCAAGCTAATTCATATATAGATGATAAATTTCCAAATGGTCAAAGCAAACATATAGTTGTAGACAAGAAAAAACGTGTAGTAGAAATTCTGTATCATGCTATGGGTAATCCGTACGGGTAACTAAAGCTTGTTTCTCTTCTTCTTGTAACCTTGCCTAACTTTGAACTTGGGTTCAGCCTTGCAAATAACATATATTCTTCCACGCCTTTTAACTACCTGACAATCAGGGTGCCTATCTTTCATGCTTCCAATGGAACTTACAACTTTCATAGTCCATTATTAAAACCTATAAGGTATTTGTTGTCAATTGTTTCAAAGAATTCTTAGAAAAAACAACTAGATCAGTTCCTAGTTTTTATCTACTTTATACCCACCGTTAGGAAGAATAGTTAGAATTAGATTATGAAATTGCTTGATCTCTTTTCTATGGCCTACACTTATATATGATATATTTAGCTCGTCTAGTATTTTATAAAGATTCTTCTCGTTCTCAGTATCCAAAGCGCTTGTTCCCTCATCTAGTATTACAAACTCTGGCTTATTAATTAAGATTCTGGCGAATGCCATCCTTTGCTGTTCCCCAACAGAAAGCACTCTTGACCAATCCTTTACCTCGTTAACATTATGCTCTTTTATAAGTTGAGCAAGCCCAACTTCCCTTAGGACACTGGTAAGTTCCTCAAGTTCAAAATCATCTTTTGAACTAGGATAGCAAATTTGTTCCTTTAAAGTTCCAAGTAACATATAGGGTTGTTGAGGTAAGAACATCGTATTTATTAAATTCGGTTTTTTAATCAAACCAGAACCAAAATCCCATAATCCTGCAACTGATCTCAACAAAGAGCTCTTACCTACTCCACTTTCACCAACTATCATAAGCCTGTCGCCTTTGCTTAGTGAGAGACTTAAGTTTTTAACTAATACCCTAAGATTATCGGGAGTTTTTACAGTAACATTGTCAAAGTCTAAAGTATTGGATTGAGCATACTTAATGGATTCCTTGTCCGGATTACTATTAGCAATTAGATTAAGAGTTTTGTCAAAATTGCCGAGCCTAAAAATGCTAGCTGAAAAAGCTGAGATGCTTTCTATTTGATTTGTGACAATTGATAAAGCACCAAAAACCTGGAAAAAAGCAATCCAAGCTTGAGTTATGGTACCAAAATCAATCTCTCCAGAAAAATACAAAGGGGCAACCAATAAATAGACAGGGAATCTCATCAAATTAGAATAAGAGAATTGAAAAAGATCCACTATTGACTGCCATATTATCCATAAATCATAATTCCTAAGGGCCTTAAATAATCTGTTTAATATAGTTCTTATTTCTTTTTTTTCTCCAGAATAAAACGCAATTGATTCAGAATTATCTCTAACATGAACCAACCCATATCTGAAATCTGCCTCCAACCTTAATTGATCGTAGTAAATCTTAATCATCTTCCTGCCAGTATAAATAGCAATCCAAGTTCCAATTCCTACATATATTAACAATCCGACCGTAAGAGTCTTAGAGATTGACCACAAGATTGCACTAAAAGCAGTTACAGTGAGTATTGCTTGCAGGATATCAATTAAGAAACTCAGAGTTACGCTAGTAAAGTTTTTAATATCTTCAGCTATTCTTTGATCTGGATTGTCAATATCAGAATTTTGAGCATTGGAGTCTAATATATAAAAAGCCCTGTTTTTAAAGTACCTTTCTATAAAATCATTAGTAAGCCATTCTCTCCAATATCTTCCAAACTTAAGTCGAGCATACCTATATAGAGAAATTACAGGCAAAGCAATTAATACTATGAATCCGTAGACCCATAAAAAGTCCCAGAAAGCATTCTCATTCCTAACATTAAGAGAAGTATCTAAAAATCTAAAAACATAACTTAAAGATACGTTTAAGCCAGTTACACAAAAAAGCAGGATTAGAATCCCTACTATAAGAAGCCAAGGTCTTAACTTATCCTTAATATATATATAGTTATATTTAAAAAGAAGTAGCGACCCTAAAATAGTTAATATGGAGAGAGCTGACAATTTCGTAGATTGTAAATTTTCTATATACAACTTAAAGTTTGGAGCGACATCACTCATAAAAATTGGATAAAAGTATTGTAGGATCCAACCTATAGCGATTATTCCAAAATAGCAGACAGACATAACAAATAGAACTGAAGAAATTAAAAGGAGGATTAACCTTAGAGACGAACTAGGTGCGGCAAGAGGGAAAAAGTAAGGTTGGGCAATATTAACAAACCTATTCAAGAGCTCTTTGTTAAATCTAAAATTATTATCAGGCATAACTAATATTAATTGATTATTTAATTTTTTTCATTATTTAAATTTCTATACAAATAAATAAAGACGGTAATGAAAATTGAGTATGAGACAATAGACAAAAATTGTCCCATATTTAAGAAGATTAATACAATATCTGACTGAGTTTCTTTAAAAAATTCTAATGAAAATCTCATAATTCCCGCTACTGTAACAACATACAATGAAACCTTCCCTATACTTATACTAGCTCTGTGTTTGTAAAATAGAATAGACAGAAAAGTAATCAAATAGATGAATGCCTCATAAAGCTGAACAGGATGGCGCGGAATTAACCCGTACCCAGAAGATGGGAAAGCCAAACAAAAAAGATAGAGGCAGGGCTTCCCGATAATCTCAGAGTTGTAAAAATTACCAATTCTAACTAGAGAGGCAAAAATAAGAGAATTTAGAAGGATTGAGTCCAAAAATTTAAAGAAAATAATTGGACTAACTTTTTTTCTAAAAAAAAGAAAAAGATAAAGTGCAGCACCTAAAAAACCACCATGGCTTGAAAGTCCTTGATACCCTGTAAAATGGAGAGGTGAAAGTCTGAAGGGGATAAGAATTTCTAAAAGATTAGTTGAATAATATCCATACTCATAAAATAAACAGTGGAAAATACGCGATCCCAACAACATGAAAAATACAAGACTAAAAAAGCTGCTCTCAATGAACTCCTTATCCATATTAAGAGATAGGTCTTTTATTAGCCTAAAAAGAAGAAAAAGAAGGCCAGCAGCAAAAAGGACTGAGTAATATCTAATAGAAATAAAGTCTGATGTATAAATAAAAGGAGAGTGGTCCCAAACAAGAAAAGGAACCATCTACAAGTTCTCTTTTAATTCAATTTCAAACCTCTTTTCTTCTAAGGCTTGTCTTTTTCTAATCTCCGTTCCAATCTTATGGTTCTTCTCTTCTTTTAAAGTTAAAACCATCAGCTCAGGAACCTCCACAGGTTTACCTTTAGAATCCATAGAAACAAAAACAAAGTATGCACGAGCGCAGACTTCTTTAACTTCATCATATCCTTCCCTTGTTACTTTAGTTTTTATAACCATAGAAGTTCTACCCGTATAAATGACTCTTGCAGTAAACTCTATTATGTCACCTCTGTTGATAGGTTTGTTAAACTGCATATCTTCTATAGAAGCTGTAACCGCTTTATGACTAGAAAATCTTCTAGCACATATTCCTCCCACCATGTCCATCATCTCAATCAATCGACCACCATACATAGTTCCATAATCATTTGTATCACTTGGAAAAACCATAATACTACTCGTAGCTACGGTAGATTTCTTTGTTAACCTGTCGGACATACTTCACCTCTTTTTTATAAATACAAAGAATTTATAACATATAATTATAAATTTTAACCTTTTTAATTGTTTTTTAACAATTATAATAATCAAATGAAAAAATTTACTAGTACAGAGAATTATATTGCAACTCCAGACTTAGAGCTGGCCGTCAATGCCTCGATTACTCTTGAAAAACCTTTATTGATTAAAGGTGAGCCTGGTACCGGTAAGACCTTGCTTGCAGAGGAAGTCGCAAAATCAGTTGGTACGGAAATTATAAAATGGCATATCAAGTCTACTACTAAGGCTCAACAAGGACTTTATGAATATGATGCTATAACAAGGCTAAGAGACTCTCAGTTGGGTGACTCTAGAATTCAAGACATTTCAAACTATATAATCAAAGGAAAACTTTGGGAAGCTTTTGAGGCTAACAAGAAGATTGTTTTATTGATTGACGAGATAGATAAAGCTGACATAGAGTTCCCAAACGACTTGTTATTAGAGCTAGATAAGATGGAATTCTATGTTTATGAAACAAAGAAAAACATAGTTGCGAAAAATAGGCCAATAGTCATAATAACAAGCAATAATGAGAAAGAATTGCCAGATGCTTTCCTAAGAAGATGTATTTTTCATTATATTAACTTTCCAGAACGAGATGTAATGGAGAAAATTGTTGATGTTCACTTCCCAAAGATTAAGAAGAAACTCCTATCAGAAGCCTTAGATATTTTTTTTGAACTAAGAGAAGTCCCTGGTTTAAAGAAGAACCCTTCTACTTCAGAATTAATTGATTGGATCAAACTTTTACTTTCCGACGACATACCTAGGGATATTCTTCAAGAAAGAGACGAAAGCAAAGCTATCCCACCTCTACACGGAGCTCTTATAAAGAACGAACAAGATGTACAAATGCTTGAAAGATTAAGGTTTATGCTTAGAAGAGGCAAGTAGTGTTAATAGACTTCTTTTTAACTTTAAAAAAATCTGGTATTAAAACAACCCTAAAGGAACTGCTTGATTTAATTAAGGCTTTACAGCTTGGTGTAATAAAATTTAAAACTGAAGACTTTTATTATTTAAGCAGATCAATAATGGTTAAGGATGAAAAGTACTTTGATCGATTTGATAGAGCATTTTCTATCTTCTTTAATGGGATGTCAGATTTAGACCTCAAATTTCTTCAACAAGAGATACCCGAGGAATGGCTAAGAAAACAATTTGAAAAAACTTTATCTAAGGAAGAGAAAGATAAAATAAAATCTTTAGCTGACCTGGAAGAATTAATGAAAAAATTCATGGAGACCTTCAATGAACAACGTAAAAGGCATCAAGGAGGCAGCAAGTGGATAGGAACAGGGGGAACTTCACCTTATGGAGCATATGGGAGCAATCCTTTTGGTATTAGAGTTGGCCAAGATGGAAATAGAAATTTCTCTGCCGCAAAAGTTTGGGATAAGAGAAAATATATAAATCTTGATGATGACGTTGAAATAGGAACAAGGAACATAAAGGTAGTTTTAAAAAAATTAAGAAAATTCACAAGGATTAACGGCGAGGAAGAATTGGATATCGAGGAGACGATAAAGAAGACTGCTAATAATGGTGGTTTCGTTGACATAAGACTTAAGCCGGAAAGAAAAAACCAGGTAAAAGTTTTACTTTTTTTTGATGTAGGGGGTTCTATGGACCCATATGTGAAATTATGCGAAGAACTTTTCTCCGCTGCTAAATATGAATTTAAGAATATGGAATACTTTTATTTTCATAATTTTATTTACGAAGGGGTTTGGAAGAATAATGAACGTAGAGAAGAAGTTGTATGGTTAGACGATATAGTAAATAAATACAGTAGTGATTATAAAATAATATTTGTTGGAGATGCCTCCATGGGTATATATGAAATCACTCACGTTAATGGTTCTATAGAGCATTATAATGAAAAATCTGGGGAGTCTTATTTTAAAAAAATAAGAGACCATTTTGAGAAGATAGCATGGATTAATCCAATTCCAAAAGAAGATTGGGACTATTCTCAATCAATCGACTATACAAGGCATTTGACTGAAAATAAAATGTTTAACTTTACTATAGATGGTGTGAACAAGGCGATTAAGCACCTTTCAAAATAAATTAATTCCTAACAAATTTTAAGATAATATAAACAAGGCTTCCGCTTATAAATAAATTTAAAGCAATATAACTGATAGCGAGAAGATAACTCTTTTGGTTTATCATTAAGACAAATTCATAGCTGAAAGTTGAAAAAGTTGTTAAAGACCCCAAGAAACCAACAACTAAAAGAAGTCTTAATTCGTCCTTAATTTGCAAATATTCACTAGCTAAGTAAAACAATCCTATCAATAAGGATCCAAGAACATTAACAAGCAAAGTAGCAAGATACGGCCTATTAGGAATTAAGTTGGTTATCCATAAGCCAGACATATATCTTAAGATAGCCCCTAGGGCTCCTCCCAGACCAACAGTTAAAAGTAAATTAATCATAAATACAACTCCGTAACAGAAATTACTTCTTCCTCAAACAACTCTGAACTTTTATCTTTCAAAGAAACCACTTCCTTATATATGGAATATATTTGTTTCCAATCCGCGAGCAATTTTATCTTTGGCTCATTCTTCACTA